>JAFZPK010000043.1 GCA_017552515.1 Deltaproteobacteria bacterium
GTCGCTGGGCGGTAAAATCGTCGTGATGTCCCTGCGGGAACGCCAGCCAAGCTTCATTCCCCAGCTTGCCGAAGTCCACGAGAAAGTGGAACAGATGATGCGCGAGGAAAGCGCCGCCCAGCTTGCCAAAGATGCCGCGGCTGCAATCCTGAAGGCGCTGGCCGACGGCCGCAATCTTGAAGAAGCGGCGCAGGAGCACCATGCGGTTGTCGAGGAGACCGGGTTGTTTACCCGAAGAAACGATCCCTTTGTGCCGCTTGTCGGCAATGTGGGCGATGACTTCGCCTCGCTCTTCCAGCTTGGCGAAGCTCAAGCGGCCATTGACCATCCGCTGGCGGTGGGAGACGATTTTGTGGTTATCACTCTCAAAGAACGCGAAGAAGCCAACGTAGACCTGCTTGTCGATTCGGAACGCAACATGCTGCGTGATTCCCTGCTGATTCACAAACAGCAGGAAAGCATAAACAACCGCCTTGCCGAGCTGCGCAAGGAAGCCAAAATAAGCCTGGGCCCGGTATTACGGCAAATAATGGAGGAAACATGAGCGCCATAATCCTGCAAACCGATTTTTCCACTCTTACCCGGTGCGGGCGCGGCAAAGTCCGTGATATCTACGATCTGGGAAAACATCTGCTGATTGTTACGACCGATCGCATTTCCGCCTTTGATGTCATCATGAACGAGGGAATCCCCCGCAAGGGAGAAGTGCTCACGAAAATGTCGGCCTTTTGGTTTGAAAAGATGCGGCACATTATCCCCAATCATATGGTCGCGGTGGATACAGACGATTTTCCGGCGATGCTCGAACCCTATCGGGAACAACTTGAAGGACGCAGCATGCTGGTCAAAAAGATGCGAGCTCTCCCGGTGGAATGCATCGTCCGGGGCTATCTGGCCGGTTCCGGCTGGAAATCCTACCGGAACGACGGTACGGTCTGCGGCATCAGGCTTCCTCAGGGACTTGTCGAAAGCGAACAGCTGCCGGAACCTCTTTTTACGCCCTCCACCAAGGCGGAGCTGGGCAGCCACGATGAAAACATTTCCTTCGGCCAGCTCTGTGAACGCTGCGGGCAGGAACTGGCTTCCCGCCTGCGCGACACCAGTCTGGCGCTTTACCGTGAAGCCGCGGCGTTTGCCTTGAAACGCGGCATCATTATCGCCGATACCAAGTTCGAGTTTGGCCTTGATGACGACGGACAGCTCATCTGGATCGACGAGGCGCTGACGCCGGATTCCTCACGCTTCTGGCCCTGCGAAGGCTACCGGCCGGGGCAGGCACAGCCCAGCTTCGACAAGCAGTTCCTGCGCGACTATCTGGAGACGCTTGACTGGAACAAACAGGCTCCCCCACCGCCCCTGCCTCGGGAAATCGTCCAAAAGACCGCGGAAAAATATCTTGAAGCGCTTCAGAAACTGACGACCTGAGAAAGAAACGAACACCGTCTTCAAGCCGTCCCGAAAGGGACGGCTTTTTTCATGCCGGGCCAACAGCCCCGGGCAAAAGCGCCGCTACGCATTTCAAACCTCACGGTTTTCAAGCCCGGAACTGAAATGGCAGGCGGCAAAATGTCCCGGACGCTTTTCTTCCCAGGAAGGCATAACTTCCCGGCAAAGCGCGCGGGCATAACGGCAACGGGGATGAAAGGGGCAGCCGGGCGGCAAGGCCAACGGTGAAGGCAGTTCGCCCGAAAGCAGCTGCCGGGGCCTGCGGCGTTCCGGATCGGGAATCGGTACCGCCGCCAGCAAGGCTTCGGTATAGGGATGCAACGGTTGTTCGTAGAGCATCTCCGCGCTGGAAAGTTCCACCAGCCGTCCCAGATACATGACCGCGACCCGGTCGCTTATGTGTTCCACTACCGACAGATCGTGCGAAATAAACAGATAAGTCAGGCCGAAACGCCGCTGGATGTCCTGAAACAGGGCGACGATCTGCGCCTGGATGGAAACGTCCAGGGCGGAAAGCGGCTCGTCGGCGACAATCACCTCGGGCTGTACCGCCAGTGCCCGGGCAATCCCGATGCGCTGCCGCTGCCCTCCGGAAAACTCGTGCGGAAAGCGATCCATATGTTCCGCCTTCAGGCCCACCGTTTCCAGAAGCGCCGCCACCCGTTCGCGAATCTGCGCCCGGGGTGCCAGTTTGTGGATAAGCAAAGCCTCACCGATGGCGCTGCCTATCCGCAAGCGCGGATTGAGCGATGAAAAGGGATCCTGAAAAACCATCTGCATGCGTTTGCGAAAGGGGCGCAACTCCTTGGGGCTCAGCCGCGCCAGATCCACGCCGTCAAAACGGATCTCTCCGCAATCCGGATCGACAAGCCGCATTAAAAGCCGCGCCACTGTCGACTTGCCACATCCCGATTCCCCAACCAGTCCCAGCGTTTCGCCGGCGCGCAGATCGAAGGACACGTCGTTCACCGCGTGCAGACGGCTGGCGTTCCGCCCCAGCAGCGGCGAGGCGATTACAAAGGATTTGCTCAGATTGCGCACCTCTATCAGGTTGTTTTCCATCGCCCGCTCCGTATAAAATCAGCAAAATCAACGCTGTGCATTCCAGTTTAGCAGTTCGGGCCACAACTTCCAAGCAAACGGCGAAAAAAGAAAAGGATAATGACGCGCGCCCCACGGCTCTGCTAACATTCCTCCATACAGACAAGGCCTGCGGCAATCTTCATCAAGAGAGACTTCGAGCAAAATCACAAGGAGAGACACGAATATGACAGACTATGGCACTATGGAACATGCCCGTCACACCGCACCAGACCATGCCCCCGACGGCCACGGAGAGAAAACGTGGGAACACTTCCGGCAGGATGTCGCGGAATGCACGGCCTTTCTGAAGCAGCGGCTCGGCGCACCGCTGGACGTCATCATCCAGCTGGGCACCGGTTTGGCCGAACTGGCGGACAGCCTGCAAGACGCTGTCACCTTCTCCTATGCCGAACTGCCCCACTTTCCGCATGCCACAGTGGAAAGCCACAGCGGCAATCTGGTCGTGGGCCAAATTGCCGGGAAAAACGTGGCTGTCCTGCAGGGACGCTTTCACTACTACGAAGGGTACAGCGCCCGAAGGGTGGGTTTTCCCATCCGGGTACTTTCGCAGCTGGGCGCAAAAACCGCGATCATCACCAACGCCAGCGGGGGTCTGAATCCGGCCTTTCACCCCGGGGACCTTATGCTGGCCCAGGATCACATCAACTTCCTGCCGGACAACCCGCTGCGCGGTCCCAACGCCGACGAATGGGGCCCGCGTTTTCCCGATTGCTCGGAGGTCTATGATGAAACCCTGATACAGGAGTTTTTGGAAAGCTCCGCCGCCCTGGGTTTCTGGCTGCGAAACGGCGTCTACATCTGCGTGCCCGGTCCCAGTTTGGAAACGCCCGCGGAGACCCGCTTCTTCCGCATGGCAGGCGCGGACGCCATCGGCATGTCGTCGATACCCGAGGTCCTTACCGCCCGGCACGCTGGGCTCAAAATCGCCATGATCTCGGTCATCACCAATGTCAACAATCCGGACAAATTCGTGCCCATTCATTTTGAGGATATCGTCAACGCCGCCCGGGCGGCCGAACCGCGCCTGCGCCAACTCATCCTGCACTTCCTGCAAAACTCCAAAAGGATCTGAAAACCATGTCCCCTTCCCCATTACTGCTCAGCGCAGATTATCTGCTCCGCTCCACGAAAGCGCTCCCTACCAGGGACAATGCGCTGCTCATTGAAGACGGCCTCATCCGGGCAATCGGCCCAAAAGATGAACTGGCCGCACACTTTCCGCAGGCCGAACGGCTGCACACGCCGGGCGGCCTCATCATGCCGGGGCTCGTCAACCTGCATACGCACGCGGCCATGGCGCTCTTCCGCGGGCTGGCCGATGATCTGCCGCTCATGCGGTGGCTTCAGGACTACATCTTCCCGGTGGAAAAAACGCTCACCGCCGACATGGTGCGGACGGGAACCCTGCTTTCCTGCTGCGAGATGATCAAAAGCGGCACAACCAGTTTCTGCGACATGTACCTGTTCGCCGGGGCCGTGGCCGAGGCCACGGAGCAAAGCGGCCTGCGCGCCTGGCTGGGCGAGGCCATCTACGATTTCCCCTCGCCCTGCTACGGTCCGGTGGAACGGGGCATCGAGCTGACCAAGGAACTTGCCGCCCGCTACCGCAAACACCCGCTTATCAACATAACCGCCGTTGCGCATGCGGTCTACACCTGCGCGCCCACTCTCATCCAGAAGATGGCGGAAATCGCGGAAGCGGCGAAAATTCCGCTGAACATCCATCTGGCCGAAAACGCCGAGGAAATTGCCGCCTGCCGGGAGCGTTACGGCAAGAGCCCGGCGCAGCATCTGGAAGATCTGGGCGTCCTGGGTGAAAACCTCATCGCCGCCCACTGTGTCATGACCGACGAGGCAGACATGGCGCTCATGGCCAAACGGCAGGTAAAGGTCGCGCACTGCCCGCAGTCCAATATGAAACTGGGTTCCGGCATCGCGCCAGTGGACGAAATGCTTGCCCGGGGCATCTGCGTGGGTCTGGGCACGGACGGCAGCGCCTCCAACAACACGGTGGACATGTTTGCCGAAATGAACGTCATGGCCAAGATCCACAAGGCCCGGAGGCAAGATCCCCTGCCGGTGACCGCCGCCCAGGCGCTCCACGCCGCCACGCTGGGCGGAGCGAAGGCGCTGGGGGCAGAAAAGGTTATTGGCAGCCTCGAAGTGGGCAAAAAGGCGGA
>JAFZPK010000044.1 GCA_017552515.1 Deltaproteobacteria bacterium
ACGGGCAATACGGGCATCATCTATGAAGGCATCGGAAGTTCTCTGTTTTTCGTCTATCATGGTCATTTCTCCTTGTATGTAAAAGATGTGGTTATCTTGTTTTGTTTTACAGCGTCTTGGTGGTCAGCGCGGATTTGACCGCCACTCCAGGGATGTTGCCCAGCTTGCCGGTCAGTGCGCCGATGGCATCGGTATCGCCATCGACGATCATGGCGATAACGCCGACGTTGTTGTCGTGCTGGGGAATGCCCAGCCGGCCAATGATGATTTCGCCATACTGGCTGATAATGGCGTTGACCTTTCCTGCGGTTTGTTTGGGATCTTCGATGACTATGCCGATGACGCCAAGACGTTTGTTCATGCTGTACTCCTTTCAGATAAAAAAAGCCCTCTTTGCGCATACGGCACAAAGAGGGCTCCTGGATAATCTTTTCTTTGCGGAAACAGCGTTTACGTACAGCCACTCATCCCGGGCAGGTACGAAGGCTCCGCTTTTTTGATATCCTCACGCCATCCTTGTGCTCAGGTCGCCCCTTGCCTTCAGATACGCTGAATATACTCTTAAGTTTTGAGAGAACTCGAACTCGGTTCGAAAATCTTGTAACGTGTTACATCGGGCTGCTGGTGGCGGAAACGGTCACGCCCGGCACTTTTTTCAGTTTCTCGACCATGGCGTTCAATGCTGCTTCTTCGCCTTCGACGATCAGGGCAAGGACCCCGACGCTGGCCTGGCAGCGGGGAATACCCATGCGTCCGACCACGATCTCGTGATTTTCGCTGATAATGGCATTGATGCTGTTGGATGCCTGCTGCGGCTGATCGAGAACGACTCCGATGACTCCAATGTGTTTCGCCATAGCTTTTTCCTTTCGTCAAGAGCGTTGGGGGAAACTCCCCCAATCCGTTTCTCTTTTGTGAAGATAGAATACTTTACAATTCCTGTCAAGTATTCTTTGCCCTTTTCTTTCCAACTGGCTCACGCTGCGATCCCATCTGCAAAAAAGCGCCGGTTGCCCGACGCTTTTTTACAGCATGGAAGATATGCCCCGCTGCTGCTGCGGGAATTACTCGATGAACTTGCCGCGCGGCGTATAGTGCGTATGCAGCAGTTCGTGGGACTTGTGGGAGCAAGGCCCTTCCTTGAAGTATTCGGTGTAGACACGAAGAACATCCGGGTTTTCATGGGATTTACGAACTTCGTAGTCGTTGTCTTCGCCGTAGATAACTTTGGCGCGGGCTTCACGGATCCACTGGGAGGTCGGGATGGGCTGGCCACCGCCGCCGATGCAGCCGCCCGGGCAGGCCATGAATTCGATGAAGTGACATTCGGAGAACTTGCCGCCCGCCTTAATGTCTTCCAGAACCTTGCGCGCATTGGCGGTGCCATGAGCCACACCAACCTTCACGGTTGCGCCCTTGATCCAATCCCAGTCGGGAACCAGGTGTTTGATCAGGTCGGGAACCGGACCAACTTCTTCAGGAATCTTGAGCTCTACGTAACGGCAGCCTTCGAAGCCGCGGATCGGGATGATGTCGGCGTGGGCATAGAAATCTTCAACTTTCTTGCCGGTGATCAGCTCCAGTACCGTACGCAGCGCGGCTTCCATAACGCCGCCGGTCGCCGCGAAGATAACGCCGGAACCGGTTGCGGTGCCGAACGGAGCGTCGAAGTTGGATTTGGGCACGGTGTTCAGATCGATGCCGGCCTCGCGGATCATCTTGGCCACTTCACGGGTGGTCAGGCCGAAGTCTACATCCTGGTAACCGCTGTCGCGCATTTCGGGACGGTTGCACTCAAACTTCTTGGCGGTACACGGCATCAAGGCGACGCTGACGATGTCCTTCGGATCGATGTTGTTGATCTCGGCATACCAGGTTTTGATGACGGCGCCGAACATCTGCTGCGGGCTCTTGGCGCTGGATACATGAGCCAGGTATTCCGGATAGAAATGCTCGATGTATTTGACCCAGCCCGGCGAACAGCTGGTGAACTGGGGCAGAGGCGCGCTGTTGTCGCCCTGAACCAGGTTCTTGTACAGGCGCAGAATGAGCTCGGTACCTTCCTCGATGATGGTGAGGTCGGCGGTGAAGTTGGTGTCGAAGACCTTGTCAAAACCGATCTGGCGCAGAGCGGTGTTCATCTGGAAGGTCATCGGAACGCCAGGCTGGCCGAATTCCTCGCCAATGGCGGAACGCGGCGCGGGAGCTGTCTGAATGACAACATGTTTCTTGGGATCGTCGATGGCGGCCCAGACGGCTTCGGTGTAGTCCTTGGCCTGGAGTGCGCCGGTCGGGCAGCGGTTGATACACTGGCCGCAGTTGATGCAGACGACTTCGCTCAACGGTTTGTCGAAGTAGGTGCCAATGGAGGAATTGATGCCGCGGCCCATGGTATGCAGGGCCTTGACGCTCTGGAACTCGGCGCAGGTCCGGACGCAGCGGCGGCACTGGATACATTTGTTCATGTCGCGGACAACGGAGAAGCCGATGTCGTCCTTTTCGCACTCCGGTTCTTCAACATGGCCGAAACGATAGCCGTCGACGCCATATTCCTGGGCCAGGCTGCGCAGTTCGCAGTTGCCGTTGCGGCCGCAGGAGTAGCATTCGCCGTAGTGCTCGGACAGCATCAGTTCCAGGATGTGACGGCGTGCCTTGCGGACTCTGGGAGTATGGGTGTGCACCGTAATCGGATCGGTAATGGGGAAGGCGCAGGCCGCCTGCAGCTGCCACTTCTTTTCCACTTCCACCACGCAGACGCGGCAGACGCCGGCGATGCACAGGTCGTCATGGTAGCACAGGGTCGGGATGCGGATGCCAAGCTTCTTGGCCGCTTCCAGAATGGTGGTTCCCGATGGAACCTGAATTTCTTTTCCATCAATATTCACCGAAA
The DNA here is from genome assembly GCA_017552515.1 of Deltaproteobacteria bacterium. Classification (GTDB taxonomy): domain Bacteria; phylum Desulfobacterota; class Desulfuromonadia; order Desulfuromonadales; family JAAYDE01; genus RGIG7977. Next base: position 2,891 of record JAFZPK010000044.1, read on the forward strand.
TCAATTCGGCATTAACAGATTGTTCTGTCATGGTTGGTCTCCTCGCAGTATCGGATTGCAAAGTGGCAGCCGGGGCGGCGGCGGGCTTTTCCTCGCCGCTGCTTCGCCCGAACAACCAGTTGCACAATTTCATCCATTTTGAAGTAGTCATGATGATTCTGCCTTTCGTGGATACGATATCCCGTTGGGCTTAAACGTCTTCACGACGCGTAACCGCCTGAAAGTCTCCCTCTAGAATGCCTGTCCACTGAAAAGTTCCCGGCGGAAATATTTGACGATATCCAGGAACGCCGTCGGGCTGGACTGACCCAGTCCGCATTTGGACGCGATCTGCATGGTCTCCGCGAGCTTGCACAGCTCGTTGAGGTACTTGGAGGTGCATTCTCCCTCCTGCAGCATCCGTACGCCTTCCAGCAGCTTGCTGTTGCCAATGCGGCAGGGTACGCACTGACCGCAGGACTCGTCCGCGAAGAACTCCATGAAGTTTTCAAGGACATCAAGCATGCTTCTCTGCGGGCCGATAACCATGATGGAACCACCGGTTGCCACATCCTCATAGGCGATGGCGCGGTTGAAGTTGGAAGCCGGAACGCAGTGGCCGGACGCGCCGCCGATCTGTACGGCCTTGGCGCCTTCGCCGCCGACTTCTTTCAGCAGCTGCTCCACCGTAATGCCGAACGGAAATTCATAAACGCCGGGGCGTTCCACATCGCCGGAAACGCTGAACAGCTTGAGGCCGGCGGATTTTTCCGTGCCCAGGCCCTTGAACCAATCGGCGCCTTTCACCAGGATCGAGGCGATCCAGGCAAAGGTCTCAACGTTGTTGACGACGGTCGGTTTGCCAAGGTAGCCGCAGGTGGCCGGGAAGGGAGGACGGTTGCGGGCTTCGCCGCGATGACCTTCCAGAGCTTCCAGCAGGGCGGTCTCTTCGCCGCAGACATAGGCACCGGAACCCATGTGGACATGGATGTCGAACGAAAAACCTTCCTTACCGGCAACATTTTGACCCAGAAGGCCCGCTGCGCGCTCCTCTTCCAGCTGTTTCTCCAGCTCCTTGCGCAGGAAGGTGTATTCGCCGCGCAGATAGATAATGCCTTCGTCGGCGCCAATTGCATAACCGGCCAGGGCCATGCCCTCGAAGACCAGTTTCGCCCAGTTGGAGAAGATCACACGGTCCTTGAAGGTACCGGGTTCACCTTCGTCGGCGTTGCAGACGACATATTTTTTGTCGCCTTTGGCTGCGGCGGTGAAGCTCCACTTCATACCGGTGGGGAAACCGGCGCCGCCACGTCCGCGAATGTTCGAATCACGCACAACTTTGATCAGTTCTTCGGGAGTGAGCTGTACGCCCTTCTTCAGTCCTTCGCCAAAAGGTATCTGCGAAAAAGTAATTTGATTGCGAATCGATTCTTTGATTATGGCCATGATTCCTCCTCGTTGCGACCGGACGTCACGCCGGGCATCTTAAACTGTCGAGAATTTCTCCAACTTTCTCCGGGGTTACCTGAGTGTACAGATCCTCGTTCACCAGCAGCGCCGGTCCCTGATCGCAAACACCCATGCAATTTGCCCACTCCAACGTGAAAAGACCGTCTTTGGTGGTTTCGCCGAAGGTAATGCCCAGATCGTTTTCCAGCTGACGGGCGACGTCATCCTTGCCTGCCATGTCGCAGCTCAGCGTGCGGCACAGGCGGATAACGTAACGTCCCCGGGGCTGTACGCCCAGGAATGCGTAAAATGTAGCGACGCCGTAGACCTCTGTCGGCTCAATCTTCAGCTCTTCAGCCACGGCCTGCATGGCGAAATCCGAGATTTGCCCGCATTTGTCCCGGATATCCTGCAGGATGGGAATAAGGGCGTTCCGCTGACGGCCATGCTTTTCCGCCAGATCCTTGATGAGATCGATGGTCTTCTTGTGCTGAATGATCAACATCACATTTCTCCTTTTTTCCTTGAGTTATCAGAGAGCCTTGGAAACTCTCCGGCGAAAAAAAATAATCTTCCCCGCGCGGGAAGAGACAACAAACGACATGAAAAAACAGCCTGTTCAGGATAAATCCGGCGGCAACTTTCCAGCTGCCGGACACTTTGCGGCACCACGCCGAACCATGAGAAGACACGGTCCGGCCTCTCTTTCAAGTTTATGAGAGATGGTAGAAACTTACAAGACCTTGAAGTGGATGTCAATTTGATAAAACTTTTTGCACACTCCGTTTTTATGACAGTTCCGGAAGCTGTTTCAGACATTCAACACAGTTTTTTGGTTCAATAGCTTCTTCGGATTGACAGTGTTTGATGAAATTGGCCAGCCAGTCACCCTGGGTCCGCGGGCATTCCTGGATGAAATTGATAAAATGCACCAGTCGTTCCAGCGAGACCGGATCGATGACATGCTCCATGCGGCAGGCGGTAATTTCCGCGGTATCATTGTCAATTTGCAGAATGTCGTGCAGAAAGCATTTCAGGGTTTCATGACGCCGGCGAATTTCCAGCGCAAGGCTTTCGCCCTGCGGCGTAAGCGTAATGTAGCTGTACGGGGAATAGTTGATCAGTCCTTTTTCTCCCAATACCCGCAGGGCACCGGTCACGGAGCCCGGCTTGATGTCCAGCTTTTCGGCAATGTCCTTCGTACGGGCAACCTTGCAGGTCCGTTCCAGATCAAGGATGGCTTCCAGATAATCTTCCAGACTTTCGGAAAGCTCCATGTGATTTTTCATAGGTCAAACGCCTCCGTCTTCGGTCTTTCCGCTCCATAGGGACAAACCCGGTGCTTCCAGTCACCTTGTCTGTTCCTGCCACAATAGGCGAAAATTCATGTTTCCCTTTTTGATTCGGGCATGTCCGGCGTCTTGTCCCCGGACATCATGCCGCCCCTTTTGCCCTGTGAGGTAGTGGAGGTTTTCTTTCGGGACTTTTACGGAGCTTAATATACTTTGCCGTTTCTTGCAATTTCATGATGGCATGAGAAAAGTTGCTCCACCTTGCCAACTGTTCCCAACATAAAAATGGAATGCAAGACTCAACTCCAAAGGATTTCTCTTTTGGGCTATGCATTCGTTTTGCCGAACAGCCGCCCGAAAAAGCGGAATATGCCTTTGATGCCCCGCCAGATTTTGGGGAGCAGCCAGATCATCAGCAGAATGAAAAGCACAAGGAGCGCCAAAAAGAGCCAGGGATGATTCAGGGCAAGGAAAATGCCGCCCACCGTCAGCGCGTCTTCGGAAACGGAGGCTGTCCAGTTGGAAAAGGGTTCCGGCGAGGTGTTGATGAGTACCCGGGTACCGGCCTTGGTGGCATGAGTGCCGGCGGCAAGCCCGCCGCCGACCACCGCCGCCGCCAGCGATACCGCCGGATGAACAGTCCCGATCATGCCAGCAGCAAGGACCGCGCCCGCCGGAATCCGGATGAAGGTATGAATCGCATCCCAGGTACTGTCCACACCCGGAATCTTGTCGGCGATAAACTCCACCAGGTACATGAAACCCGCCGCCGCCAGCACAAGCGGATGGGAAAGCAGCTGCAGATGTTCCGGCAGGGCGATGGAACCGGTGGCGCCCAGCAATCCGATAACCAGCAGGGCGGCGTACAGGTTGATGCCGCTGGCCCAGGCGACGCCCAGAGTTGCGGAAAGCGTCTGCACAATATGGGTGAAATTCTCCATGGGATCTCTCCTCCTCGGCACATTTTCGCCACGTTTTTCGGATGGTTGTTGAAGAAAAAGCAGTGCTTTTCTGGCGCATTGGCGGTAAAACAGCCGGAAAAACCAGCTCGGAACATCGTCGCCCCGGTCCGTCAAGGATATTATATTTCCAAGTCAGGAGTGTTTCCATGTTTATTGATGTGCATACCCATGCGTTTCATCCTAAAATCGCCGACAAGGTCGTGCATCAGCTGGAAAATCATTACCGGATTCCTCCGGTGGGGAACGGCACGCTGGAGGATCTGC
>JAFZPK010000045.1 GCA_017552515.1 Deltaproteobacteria bacterium
GCTCTACTACCTGAAGGACGGCCAGAACCTCATGCAAAGCATTGCGGAAGTCATTGAGGCGGGAGAAACCGTCAAGGGTGAATACTTCCTGCCCTCGGTGTTCATGCGGATGATTCGCGCCGGCAAAAAGTTCCGCGCGCCGGAGATCGATGCCTGGCTGGACTGCGGCAAACCGGAAACCTTGCTGGAAACAAACCGCTACCTGCTGAAAGAACACGGTGAAAATCGGGGAGAACTTCTTCGTTCAATCGTGGTGGAACCGGTTCATATTGGTAAAGACACTGTCATCCGCGACAGCATTGTGGGTCCCTATGTATCGGTAGCGCCTAACTGTTTGATCGAGAGAAGCATTATCCGCGACACCATTATCAATACGGGAAGCCATCTGAAAGATGTCTTGCTGACCCAGAGTTTGCTGGGTGAGCATGTGCAGGTTACCGGACGTCAGGCCAGCCTGAATGTTGGGGATCATTCCCAGATTGAAATGTAATCTGTTCTGTCCGGCCAGGGACATGATCCGGGGGAAAAATGACTTTTTCCGATCATCTGTTTGCGCAGGAACAACGCCCTGTGCCACCCTTTCGGTTTGACGAACGGGTGGCACAGGTTTTTGACAATATGATTCGGCGCTCCGTGCCGCTCTACCAGGAGATCCTCCGGGGGCAGGCGGAGCTGGCCGCCTGTTTTTATCAGGACAACACCGTTCTTTACGATCTGGGATGTTCCAACGGCAACTTCGAACTGGAACTCCTGGAAGTTCTGCGGCGTCCCTTGCGCCTGATCGCGGTGGACTCCTCCGCCGCCATGCTCGAATCCCTGCGCAGCCGCTGTCCCTCCTGGGAAAAGAGCGGCATCGAACTCAGGCAGGCGGACATTTCCAAAATGGAGCTGGAAACCGCATCGGTGGTGGTGCTCAATTTGACACTGCAGTTTGTGCCGCCTCCGGAACGGGAGCTTCTGCTGCGCAAAATTCATGCGGCGCTGCAACCGGGCGGAATCCTGCTGCTGACGGAAAAGGTGATCCATGCCGATGCCAGGCTGGCACAGCTTCAGCAGCGTTTTTACTATGACTTCAAGCGGCGTCAGGGTTATTCGGAGCTGGAAATCGCCCAAAAACGTGAAGCGCTGGAAAACGTTCTCATCCCAGAAACGGTGGAAAAGCATCTGGCGCGGCTGCATGGCGCCGGTTTTGCCAAAGTCGACATCTGGATGAAGTGGTTCAACTTCGCAGCCTTTCTGGCCATTCGCGAATAACTATAACCTATTGGAATAACAAAGATTTTGAATAATCTCCTCTCTCCGGGCGCTTTGCTTGCCGATGCCGCCCTCGCACCGTATTGCGCGGAACTGAGCACGCTTGTTCTTTCGCACGAAGAGCGCATCCGCAGGGATGCCAAGGGGCGGCGTCTGTTCCAGTTGCTTGAAGAAGCGCCGCCGCTATGCGCTTCAAGCTGTGCATACGGAGAGGCGCGGGTGCGGATCGGTACGGACAGGGACGCGGACGCTCCGCAGCGTGACGCGCTGATGACGACCCTTCAGGGGCTTGCGCCCTGGCGGAAAGGGCCTTTCGAGATTTTCGGCGTCAAGGTGGAAAGCGAATGGGCATCCTGTCTCAAATGGGACCGGCTGAAAGATCACATCCAGCCGCTTGCGGGAAGGCGCATCCTCGATATCGGCTGTGGCAACGGCTACTACATGTTCCGCATGGAAGCGCAGGAACCACAGCTGATACTGGGCATCGAACCCTATCTGCTCTCCTTCTTCCAGTGGTCTCTGCTTGAATGGTATGCCCAGGCATCGCGGATGTTCTGCCTTCCGGTCAAACTGCAGGAGCTGCCATCTTTTTCCGGCTGTTTCGATACCATCTTCTGCATGGGGGTGCTGTACCACCAGCGCTCGCCGCTGGATACGCTGCAGCGGATCCGGACGATGCTGGCGCCGCGCGGCGAGCTGGTGCTGGAAACGCTGATCCTTGCAGGAGAAGACGAAACGGCGCTCTGCCCGAAGGAGCGCTATGCCAAAATGGGAAACGTCTACTTCATTCCGACGGTTGCCTGCGCGCGCAACTGGCTTTCCAAAACCGGCTTCACCAACATACGCTGCATCAGTGTTGCGCCGACCACGATCGAGGAACAGCACGCAACCGCCTGGGCGGCGGTGGAATCGCTCGGCGATTTCCTGGATGCGAAAGATCCGGCGCGTACCGTGGAAGGTTATCCGGCGCCGGTACGGGCGATTCTGCTGGCGGAAAATCGCTGAAGTCTCTCTCTTGACAGGAAGGCTGCAAACCGGGTAGAATGACTTTTAATTTTTCGAGCGTATCCGGAGAGGTGGCCGAGAGGCCGAAGGCGCTCGCCTGCTAAGCGAGTGTACGGCTTAAAACTGTACCGAGGGTTCGAATCCCTCCCTCTCCGCCATTAAAAAAACCGCTTTTGTCTGCCAGGCAAAAGCGGTTTCTTTAAATGAAGTGTTCCGCTGCGCGGAACGTGCCTGATATTCCAAAGACCTCTTTTGTCATTCGGAAGCGTTTTCCTGACCCGAACGAAGCTGTCCTTCTCTCTTGATGCATAGGATCGGAGGAAGGTGTTTCCTTCGAGAAACCGGATGCCTTATGCAGTTAAAGCCAAGCAAGCTGTCCACGAAAATCCTTCTGATGGTGGCGGTCGTCCTTCTCCTCTCCAACAGCATTCTCTGTGTGGTCTCCGTCATCAACACAAGAACGGGCATCAGAAAATCCATCCGGCAGCGGATGCTGGATATCGCCAACTGCGCCTCCGGCTCGGTGAACGGCGATATTCTGAAGACGCTGAAGGCGGAGGATGCCGGGACGGAGAAGTATAAAGCCATCTACAACGCGTTGGCCATCTTCCGGGACAATGTGGAAGTGAAGTACGTCTACGGCATCAGGGACGAGGGCAACGGCCGCTTCACCTTCACCGTGGATCCCACCCTGGCCGATCCGGCGCCCTTCGGAGGGGAGGTTGTGTTCACCGAGGCGCTCGCCCAGGCCAGCAGAGGAACGGCGGCGGTGGACGAGGTCCCCTATTCGGACTTCTGGGGCGAGTTTTACAGCGCCTACAGCCCGGTGTTTGATTCGTCCGGGAAGGTGGCAGGCATCATCGCCATGGATTTCCCCGTCTCCTGGTTCGAGTCCCAGCTCTCGGAGCGGACCCATGCCACCGTCCTCAGCTATCTTGTCATCCTGTTTTTCACGCTGGTGCTGGCGGCGGTTTTAACCCTGCTCTCCGTGGCGCCCTTCGTGCGGCAGCAGGAGCAGCTCGTCGTGGAGGTAGAGAAGAAAGCGGAGGAAAACGAGCGCCTGTCTTTGCAGGTGGCGCAGTCCCTGGCGGCCGCCATCGACGCAAAGGACGCCTATACCAAAGGCCACTCGAGCCGCGTGGCGGAGTACGCGCGGGAAATCGCCCGCCGCTACGGATATCAGGGCAAGGATCTGGAAAAAATTTATATGGCGGCCCTTCTGCACGACGTTGGCAAAATAGGCGTGCCGGACGGGATTATCAACAAGCCCTCCGACCTTTCGGCGGAGGAGTTTGAAATCATCAAAAAGCACCCCGTTATGGGAGACCATATCCTGAAAAACATCGACAGTATGCCGGAACTGCTCGCCGGCGCGCGGTGGCACCACGAGAGATTCGATGGCGGAGGCTATCCGGACGGTCTCGACCATGAGAAGATCCCGGAGGCGGCCAGAATCATCGCCGTGGCGGACGCCTACGACGCCATGACAAGCAACCGAAGTTACCGGCAGGCCATGCCGCAGGCACAGATCCGCGAGCAGATCGGAAAGGGACGGGGTACGCAGTTTGATCCGGTGTTCGCGGACATCATGCTCGCCATGATCGACGAGGACAGCAAATACACGATGCAGGAGATAGCGGGACAGCCATAGGAAAACATTTGGAGAACGAAGGTTGAAACTATGAGGTTTCTGCGATGATTTCCCCGCACGGCGGCCACCGGGAGCGGGTCCGTAAACGGTTCAGGGAAGAAGGGCTGGAGCACTTTGAAGATCATCAGGTGCTGGAGCTGCTGCTCTTCTATGTCATCCCGAGAGGAGATACCAATGTCATCGCGCATGAACTGCTCAAACAGTTCGGATCGCTTTCCGCCGTGCTCAACGCGCCCATCGGCGAGCTGGTCAAGGTGCCGGGCATCGGCGAGCAGGCCGCGCTGTTTCTGACGCTGATGCCGCAGTTTTTCCGCCGCTATCAAAAGGACTTAGGTTTGCGGGAAAGCAGGGAGCCCGTTCTCAACAGCGTCGAAACCGTTTCCACCTATGCGCGGTCGCTGATGCTGGGACGCCCGGAGGAAGTTTTCTACGTCCTCTGCCTGGATGTGCGCTGCCGCCTGCTCAAGGCGGTCCTGATCAGCGAGGGCACCTCCCGGGAAACCGCCGTCTACCCCTCCAAGGTTGCGGA
>JAFZPK010000046.1 GCA_017552515.1 Deltaproteobacteria bacterium
AAACCGCCGAACTGCTCAGCAAACGTATCGTGCTTATCGATGGCAAGCAACTGGTGCGGCTGATGATCCGCTACGGCGTGGGTTGCCGGGTGGAAGACACGTTGTACCTGAAGAAAATTGACGAGGATTTTTTCGAGTGAGCGCACGGGTGAAACAACAGGGCTTGATTAATGGCGAAAGAGTTCTGCGTGGGAACCGAGGCGGGCCAGCCGAAGTACTCCGGCTTCGCTGGTTTTGTAAATGAGCAGCAAATCTGGCTTGAGATGGCATTCTCGATAGCCATGCCAATCTCCGATTAGGGGATGATCCCGGAAAGTGGTAGGCAATGGCTGATCATTGACCAACAGAGTTACTGCCGATTCAAGCAGGATGTCGATATCCCGATGACGTGGGGTTGCCTGGATGCGGCGGTAGTCTTTTTTGAACTCCGACGACCACTTAATCGTCCTCATGTAACGCCGCCATGAATTCGTGTACCGTACCTGCTTCGGAACCGCCTCCCGCTTCCAGTTCCGCCATCGCCCGACGGGTGGTGGCGTTCGGCTGTTTGAGCGCAAAAGGCAGACAACGTTCTGCGGCTATCTGCGCCATCATCAATCGAATGGCTTCGGACAACGACAATCCCATCTCAGCCAAGACATCGGCCGCGCGTTTTTTTGTGTCCTTGTCAATACGGGCGCGCACTATGGTTGTTTGTGTTTGCACAAGAGCCTCCTCTGAAAATGGAAGAGTAGCCACTGTAACCGCTCCATCCCAGTCTGTAAATCGGAGAGAGATGGATTGGTGGAAAAACGACAAGGATTTTTTTTGTATAGAGCAGAGATAACCCTTTTTCATTTCATCGCCACTCAGGCGGCAAGCTACGATTGCCCCTTGGCCTGGCCTCCCTCCTGGCGCTGCGTCTGCGGAGGTGCATTGACGCTGCGCAGTTCCACTTTCGCGCCGGGCGAGAGCCGCATCTGGCCCTCGACCACCACCTGCTCTCCTTCGGTGAGCCCCTGCGCGATGATGCTTTCCGCGCCCACACTGCGATCAACCTTGACCGGGCGCGCCTCCACCGTGAGCTGTGGCGTCACCACGTAGCTGTATTCACCCTGCTGGCCGGCCTGCACCGCATGGGAGGGCACGACCAGCGCCGCCTCGTGGGTCAAAATGAGTTTCACATGGACAAACTGTCCCGGCCAGAGCCGCAGATCGGCGTTTTCGAAGGTGCCTTTCAGAAGCACGGTGCCCGATCCCAGATCAACGTGATTGTCGACAAAGGTGAGCTTGCCAATGGCCAGTGGTGTGTTTGCGTCTTTTTCTGCGAAAGCCTGTATCTCCAATGCGTTCTTTTTCTGTGCCATATGGTGCGCAATTTGCGGCAGATAGTGTTCCGGTACCGTAAAACGCACGTAGATCGGGCGGAGTTGGTTGATGGTGACCAACGCGAGATTCTCGTCTATTGCCTTGATGACATTGCCGCGGTCAATGAGCAGATCGCCGGTACGGCCGGTCAGGGGCGAACGGATGGTGCAGTACTCCAACTGGACGCGCGCGGACTCTACCGCCGCGCGATCGGCAGCGACATTGGCCTGCAGCGCCTTTGCCTCGGCGTCGCTCAGCTCATACTGCTGCCGGGATACATAGCCCTGCCTGAAGAGCTGCTGGTAGCGGCGGGCATCGGCTTGCGCGTTGCGCATGCGTGCCAGGTCGCGTTCCAGATTGCCCTGCGCCTGTTGCAGCGCTGTCTGCTGGGGGCGTGGGTCAATCTTGAAGAGCAGATCCCCCTTGCGCACATCCTGCCCGGCGGTGAAGGCAACCTGTTGCAACATGCCGCCGATCTGGGATTTCACGGTGACGGTAGCGGACGCTTCCACGTGACCGATGGCCTCGACCTGGACTGGCAGAACCTTTTGGACGACTCTTGCGGTAAGAACCGGCGCTGCCTGTTCCCTGGAGTTTTTGGGTTTGTCAGTGCAGCCGGCAAGGCAGCACAAGACCAGCAGAAAAAAAAGGCGGGATGCGTGCGGAGTCATACGGGCAAACTTTCTTCGTTTGCGCATTTTTCAGAACGGATTGGGGAATTCTGAAAAACGTGCGGGGTTTGATGTCCAAAAAGCGCTCCCTTTTTTACAAACAATCCTAGCTGATTTTCCGCAAAAAATTCAAATAGTCCATGTATAAAGAAGCGAAGAATGTGCAGAATTTTTTGCGATGTTTCCGGGCAGGGAGGAAAGGTCTGTCGAAATGGCGGGCAAAGGAAGGCAACTATGCAGTTTCCTATTGATTTTACGGTAGATTATCTGATGGCTGGCCCCGAGGAACGCCTGCGGATGGCGGCGCTTCTGCGGATGTTTCAGGAGGCGGCGGTTCGCCATGCGGAGCTGCGCGGTTTTGGCGGCGCGGAGATGGCACGCCGTCACTGCGCCTGGGTCATGTACAAACTGGAGACAGATATCTGGGAATATCCTCGCGTGGGTGAAACGGTGCGTGTGCTGACCACTCTGGGTGGCTGGAAGGGGCTGCGCGCCTACCGCCACTTTGAGTTGTGGCAGGAGGGGAAGCTTCTGGCGAAGGGCTTGAGTGTCTGGTTCATGATCGATTTGGAGTCTCGGCGTCCGCTGCATATTACGCCGGATCTGTTTGAGGCTGTACGTACGTTGCCGGGCTTTCCGCCGGCCGTGCCGGAACGGGAGTGGAAGCCCGCAAAAGAGACGGCCTGGGAGCGGGACTATCCCCAGACTCTCCGTTTCTCAGATCTGGATGCCAATGGCCATGTCAACAACACGGTCTATGCCGATCTACTTGAAACCGCGCTTGCCTGGGAAAATGGCGGAATCTGCCCTCCTCTGGGGACTTTGCGCATTCAGTTCAACCACGAGATTTCTCCCCAGGTCCGTGAAGTCCGGGTGGGGATAGGCACTGCCGAGCGGGGCTGGTGCTTTGCGATCCTGGGCTCCGATCTGGTACATGCGGTGGGAGAAGTCTCTCCGTTTGCGAAAGAAGCCTGAAAGGAGCAGCCATGCGGGTGGTTGTGTTCGATTTGGAAACGACCGGTCTTTCACCGCGGCGTGGGGGACGGATCGTGGAAATCGGCGCGGTGGCATTGGAAGATGGCCGGGAAACAGAGGAATTTCAGAGCTTGGTTAATCCGGAGGTTCCCATTCCCTTCTGGGTGCAAAAGATTCATCACATCAGCAACCGGATGGTTGCCGGACAGCCGGTTGCTGCGGAAATTCTGCCGCGTTTTCTCGAATTTGTCGGCTCCGATCCGCTGGTTGCGCACAACGCCGCCTTCGACATTCCCTTTCTGCGCGCGGAGCTGGCGCGGATAGGCCATCGGGATTTGCCCAACCGGCATCTCTGTACCCTGAAGATGAGCCGCAAGCTCAACCGCGGTTTTCCCAATCACCGGCTGGATACCGTCGCCGAGCTGCTTTTGGGCGGCATTCCCGAAGACTGCCAAAGGCACCGCGCGCTGGATGATGCCCGGCTGGCGGCGCGCATCTGGCTGAAAATGATGGAGGCAGAGACGGCAAATGGTACTTTGCCGTTGGAGGCATAATTGTATCGGTTGCTTTTTTAGATTTTTTTGCGC
>JAFZPK010000047.1 GCA_017552515.1 Deltaproteobacteria bacterium
GCAACGCGAAAAAAAAGCAGTGAAGCGCCGCTGTTCTCATGCCGGGATCCTCTCCTGGTCATCGTGGCGAAAAGAAAAACCCTCTATCTACATAATAATCACTTTAAACGAAAGAGTCCCTATCTATTTCTCCTTCTAGTGGAGCGAAAGCGGGGAGAAGGCAAAAACGGGCTCCCGGCGGAGGATCCGCAGTTTGAGGACAAAAGGGGCGCCATGTTGACAAGCGAAACCCGGATGGTTAGCTTTTTGATGGAGATTTCTTGAATATGAGCGCCGGTTTTCATTGGAAAAAGGCGTTTCCCGGCGCTGAGGACGGAGCACATCCTCTTTGGGGGAGGTTAGAATATGAGCGAAGACGAAAAAAACGATTTTGAACCTGAGCTGGAAAAAGACGGTTCCGTATCCGATGAGGAAAAAGATCATTCCACATCCGATGCAGAACAGGACAAACCTTCGGCGGGCACGGCGACCGTTCCCGATGAGGGGCTGGTGATTGCCGCTTCGGAATTGCCCGATCTGATACCGGTTATTCCTATTCGTCCCCGTCCCGCGTTTCCCAATCTGTTCATCCCCATCACCATTACCGGCAAGGGACGGATCAATGCGCTTAAACGGGCGCTCAACACGCCGCACCGGGCCCTGGGGCTGATCCTGGCGCGAAATCCGGAGGCGGAAGACAGTGTTGACAATTTCTGCCGGGTTGGCGTGGGCGGCACGGTGGTCAAGATTATCCAGGTGGACGAGGATACCGCCAACTTTCTGTTCAACTGCCAGGAGCGGTTCAGCGTCCGCAACATCGTGCTGACCAGGGGGATTTTCTTTGCGCAGGTCGAGTATCATCCGGCTCCGGAATTGCCTCCGAGCCGGGAGCTGAAGGCCTACTCCATGGCGATTATCGCCGCGCTGAAGGAGCTGGTGCAGATCAATCCGCTCTACTCCGAAGAGATCAAGACTTTCCTGACCCGTTCCAGCATGGGCGATCCCGGAAAGCTGGCCGACTTTGCCGCCAACCTTACCACGGTGGAGGGTGCGGAACTGCAGCAGCTGCTGGAAACCTTCGACGTGCGCAAGCGGGTGGACCGGGTGTTGGTGCTGCTGAAGAAGGAGCTGGATATTTCCCGTTTGCAGAGCAAGATCGCCAAGCAGATCGAAGAGAAGATGTCGCAGCAGCAGCGGGAATTCTTCCTGCGCGAACAGCTTAAAGGAATAAAGAAGGAGCTGGGCCTGGAAAAGGAAGGCAAGGACAGCGATGTGGAGAAGTTTGCGGAGCGCCTCAAGAAGCTGACGCTCAACGAGGAAGCGGAAAAGGCGGCCCGTGAGGAGCTGGAGAAACTGTCGCTGATGGAGTCGTCTTCCGCGGAATACATCGTGAGCCGCAACTATCTGGACTGGCTGACCTGTCTGCCCTGGGGCAAGTACAGCAAGGATTCCTATCATCTGGAACGGGCGCACAAGATCCTCAACCGCGACCACTATGGGCTGGATGACGTCAAGGAACGGATTCTGGAGTTTATCGCCGTGGGGAAGATGAAGGGCGACATTTCCGGTTCGATCCTCTGTCTGGTCGGTCCGCCGGGCGTGGGCAAGACCTCGGTCGGGCGCAGCATCGCGAGCGCTCTCAACCGGTCGTTTTACCGTTTTTCGCTGGGCGGCATGCGCGACGAGGCGGAGATCAAGGGGCATCGCCGCACCTATATCGGCGCGTTGCCGGGGCGTTTCATTCAGGCGATAAAGGTGGCGGGCACCTCCAATCCGGTGATCATGCTGGACGAGATCGACAAGATCGGCGCCTCCTATCAGGGCGATCCGGCGTCGGCGCTGCTGGAAGTCCTGGATCCGGAACAGAATTCGTCGTTTCGCGATCACTATCTGGACGTGCCCTTCGATCTGTCGCATGTGCTGTTTATCGCCACCGCCAACCAGCTGGACACCATTCCCGCGCCACTGCTCGACCGGATGGAGGTCATCCGGCTGGCAGGCTATATCCTGGAAGAGAAGGTGGAAATCGCCAAACGCTACCTGGTGCCGAAAAACCTGACCGCGCATGGCCTGAAACGGGGCCAGGTGTCGCTGAAGCCCGACACGCTGACCGCCATTATCAACGACTATGCCCGGGAGGCCGGCGTGCGCGGGCTGGAGAACCGCATCAAGAAGATCATGCGCCGTGCGGCCATGAAGATCGCCAAGGGGGAGGCCACCAAAGTCGTTCCGCAGCGCAAGGATCTGCAGGAATATCTCGGCAAGCCGGAATTTGTCGAGGACGAGGTGTTCACCGGCGTCCTCGGCGTGGCCACCGGGCTTGCCTGGACCAGCCTGGGCGGCGCGACGCTGCAGATCGAGGCAACGTCCACGCCGAGCAAGACCAAAGGCTTCAAGCAGACCGGCCAGCTGGGATCGGTCATGGTGGAAAGTTCCGAAATCGCCTATAACTATGTGAACACGCATCTCAAGGAAAACGGCGTGAAGGAAGACTATTTCGATACCCACTTCATCCATCTGCATGTGCCGGCGGGCGCCACGCCGAAGGATGGTCCCTCCGCCGGCGTGACCATGGCCACCGCGCTGATCTCCCTGATCCGCGGCATACCGGTGCGGGAAAAACTGGGAATGACGGGCGAACTGACGCTGACCGGCAAGGTCTTTCCCATTGGCGGTCTCAAGGAAAAGACCATCGCGGCGCGCCGGGTCGGCCTGAAAACCCTGATCTTTCCGGAAGGGAACCGCAAGGATTTCGAAGAATTGCCGGACTATTTGAAAGAAGGACTGGAAGTGCATTTCGCGAAAGAGTATGAGGATGTACGGCGCATTGCCTTCTCGGAGAACACGGGCGGCGAAAGCGGTGATACATCGTCCGCCTCCTGAACGGAGGCGTGAGGAGGGCGGCGCTGAGAACAGGCGGCCGCCCTTTTGTGACTTTTCATCAAACACGCATGAAAAAGAGAGGATGGGCATGAGAGTTTTATCCGGCATTCAGCCTTCGGGATCGCTGCATTTGGGCAACTACTTCAGCATGATGAAGAAGATGATCGAGCATCAGGAGAACGCGGAGTTGTTCTGCTTCATCGCCAATTACCACGCCATGACCAGCGTGCCCGACGGCAAGACGCTGGCGCGCGGCACGCTGGAGGCGGCGACCAATTTCCTCGCGCTGGGGCTCGATCCGGAAAAGTCGGTGTTCTGGGTGCAGTCCGATGTGATGGAGGTGCAGGAACTGGCCTGGGCGCTCTCGAATTTTACGCCGATGGGGCTTCTGGAGCGCTGCCACAGCTACAAGGACAAAGTGAGCAAGGGCATTGCCGCCAATCACGGGCTGTTTGCCTATCCGGTGCTGATGGCGGCCGACATTCTGCTGTACCAGAGCGAAGTGGTGCCGGTGGGCAAGGATCAGAAGCAGCATGTGGAGGTCACCCGCGACATCGCCATCAAGTTCAACAACGAGTACGGCGAGGTGTTTGTCCTGCCGGAACCGGAAATTGACGAGAACGTCGCCACGGTGCCCGGTCTGGACGGCCAGAAGATGAGCAAGAGCTACGGCAACACCATCAACCTGTTTCAGGACGAGAAGACGCTGCGCAAGCAGATCATGCGCATCGTGACCGATCCCACGCCGGTCGAGGAGCCCAAGGATCCGGACAAGTGCACGATCTTCCAGATCTACCGGCTCTTTCTCGACGCCGGGCAGCAGGAAGCGCTGCGCAAACGCTACCTGGCCGGCGGCATGGGCTACGGCGAGGTGAAGGAGGAGCTGTTTGTGACGATCCGCGACTTTTTTGCGCCTTTTGCGGAAAAACGCGCCGAATTGATGGCCCATCCGGAACATGTGCGCGAAATATTGGCCAAAGGAGCGGAAAAGGCGCGCTTCGTGGCCCGCAAAACGCTTTCCAAGGTGCGGAAAAAAACGGGGTTGATATATTAAAGAGCAGGATTTTGACAGAAGGGGGCAGTTTCACAACTCCCCCGCCAGCACTTGCGCGCTGTCTCCCCCCTCCCGGAGGGGGCTTTCCTCTTTGAGTCCTTTTGCTGAGGGGACTCCTTTCACCGCGTCGCTGGAAATTCGCCGCAGGTGACCGGGAAAGTCGGGAGGAGTGGATAATCACCGAAAAATTGCCACTAAAGGATTGTAACCTATGTTTTTGAGTGCATTTGCAAAGAAACTGTTTGGCAGCAAGAACGACCGCGAGCTGAAGAAGCTTCTCCCGCTGGTGGGGCGGATCAATGCCATGGAAGAGGAGATGCGGGGCTTGAGCGACGCGCAGCTGGCGGCGAAAACGCCGGCCTTCCGGCAGCGGCTGGACAACGGCGAGCCGCTGCGGAACCTGCTGCCGGAAGCCTTCGCGGTGGTGCGTGAGGCGAGTTGCCGCACGCTGGGGATGCGGCACTTCGATGTACAACTTATCGGCGGCATGGTGCTGGACAGCGGCAAAATCGCCGAAATGAAAACCGGCGAAGGCAAAACGCTGGTGGCAACACTGCCCTGCTATCTCAATGCGCTGACCGGCAAGGGCGTGCATGTCGTGACCGTCAACGACTATCTGGCGCGCCGCGACTCCGAATGGATGGGCACCATTCACCGCTTTCTGGGCTTGACCGTGGGCTGCATCGTGCACGATCTGTCCGATGCGGAACGGCAGGAGGCCTATGGCTGCGACATCACCTACGGCACCAACAACGAGTTCGGTTTCGACTACCTGCGTGACAACATGAAATTCGCTCTGGACGAATACGTCCAGAGGGATCTGAACTACGCCCTGGTGGACGAGGTGGACTCCATCCTCATCGACGAGGCCCGGACCCCGCTCATCATTTCCGGCCCCAGCGAGGACTCGAGCGAGCTCTACTACACGGTGGACCGCATCATTCCCGCCTTGCAGAAGGGGGAGGTGATCGAGAAACGCGATGGTTCCTCCATCGGCCCGCTCATCCAGAAGGAGTACACCGGCGATTTTACCGTCGACGAAAAATCCAAGAGTTCCACGCTGACCGAGCAGGGCGTCGCCAAGGTGGAGAAGATGCTGGGTGTCCAGAACCTTTATGATACTTCCAACATCGAACTGCTGCACCATGTGGAGCAGGCGCTGCGGGCGCATGCGCTCTACCGCCGCGATGTCGACTATGTGGTGAAGGACGGCGAGGTGATCATCGTCGACGAGTTTACCGGTCGTCTGATGCCGGGACGGCGCTGGAGCGACGGTCTGCACCAGGCGGTGGAGGCCAAGGAGGGCGTGAAGATCGAGAGCGAAAACCAGACGCTGGCCACCATCACCTTCCAGAACTACTTCCGCATGTACAAGAAGCTGGCCGGGATGACCGGTACTGCGGATACCGAGGCGGCGGAGTTCAGCGAAATCTACAAGCTGGATGTGGTGGTTATCCCCACCAACATGCCGATGATCCGTGAGGACATGTCGGATGTCATCTACAAGACCGAGCAGGAAAAATTCAATGCGGTCATCGAGGATGTCATCCAGTGCCACGAGAAGGGCCAGCCGGTGCTGGTGGGCACCATCTCCATCGAAAAGTCGGAGCGGCTCTCCGGGATGCTAAAACGGCGCGGCATTCCGCACAACGTATTGAACGCCAAGCAGCATGAACGGGAGGCGGAGATCGTCGCCCAGGCCGGGCGCTTCGGCGCGGTGACCATTGCGACCAACATGGCCGGTCGCGGCACCGACATCATTCTGGGCGGCAATCCGGAGATGCTGGCCCGGCGTGAGGCGCGTCCAGAGGAAGAGGGCGGCCCGACCATGGAGGAACTGCTGCCGGCGCTGAAGGCGCGCTGCGCCGAAGAGCGGGAGAAGGTACTGGCCGCGGGCGGCCTGTACATTCTCGGCACCGAGCGGCACGAATCGCGGCGCATCGACAACCAGCTGCGTGGCCGTTCCGGCCGTCAGGGCGATCCGGGCCGCAGCCGCTTCTACCTGAGTCTGGAGGACGACCTGCTGCGGATCTTCGGTTCACAGCGCGTCGCCACCGTCATGGACAAGCTGAAGATCCCCGAAAACGAGCCGATAGAGCACCGCTTCATCAACCGCGCCATCGCCAACGCGCAGAAGAAGGTGGAGGAGCACAACTTCGACATCCGCAAGCAGCTCATCGAGTACGACGACGTCATGAACAAGCAGCGCGAGGTGATCTACAGCCAGCGCCGCGAAATCCTTGAAGACAAGGGCATTCCCGAACTGGTGAAGGGGATCATGGCCGAGGTCATCGGCGACATGGTGGCGACCTTCTGCCCGCCCAAGACCAAACCTGCCGACTGGAACTGGGAGGGACTGGGCAAGGACTTCCGGGATCTGTTCGCGATAGCGCCGGTTCTGCCCGGGGAAACTGATGAAATTTCCGACACGGATCTGGAAAAATCCCTGTACGAACAGGCGCTGGCCCGGCTGGACGAGCGGGAGGTGGAATTCTCGCCGGAGCTGATGCGACGCCTGCAAACCATGCTGCTGCTCCAGACCATCGACGGCCAGTGGAAGGATCACCTCCTGTCGCTGGATCATCTGCGCGAGGGCATCGGCCTGCGCGGTTACGGCCAGCGCAATCCCAAGGAAGAGTACAAGAAGGAGGCCTACGGCCTGTTTATGGAGATGATGGGGCGCATCCGCCAGGAATTCCTGACGCATCTGTTCCGGGTGCGGATAATGAGCGAGGAAGAGGTGGAGCGGAACCGCCGCGAGGAGGAAGAGCGCCAGAAACGCATCTTCGAAGCCATGGCCAGCAACGGCGAGGAAGGCAAGAAGCCGGTGGCGCGCGCGGACAAGAAAATCGGCCGCAACGCTCCCTGCCCCTGCGGCAGCGGCAAGAAGTACAAGCACTGCTGCGGCAAATGAGGCCCCGTGCGGCCCAAACCGGCAACAGCTGGATATAAAAGAGAAAAATTTGACGCATACAGAACAGGAGAATGCTTATGACACAGGAGACCGCGGCTCAGGTCCGCGGATTTCGCTTCGCGTCGCTTGCGGCGGGCATCAAGGTATCCGGCGCGCCGGATCTGGCGCTGATCTTTTCCGAAACGCCGGCGCATTGCGCGGCGCTCTTTACCCGCAACCGGGTCAAGGCGGCGCC
>JAFZPK010000048.1 GCA_017552515.1 Deltaproteobacteria bacterium
ATCGGTCAGGCCTGCGAATTCGACTATTCCGGCACGCAGGCGGTCAAGGCGCTCAAGGAAGAAGGCTGCGAGGTTATTCTCGTGAATTCCAACCCCGCCACTATCATGACCGATCCCGAGTTAGCGGACCGGACCTACATCGAACCTATAGAGCCCGATACGGTGGCCGCCATTCTTCGCCGGGAACGTCCGGACGCCCTGCTGCCCACACTGGGGGGCCAGACAGGCCTGAACACGGCTCTGTTCCTCGCCAAAAACGGCGTATTGAAAGAATGCGGTACGGAACTTATTGGCGCGAACGCGGAGGTCATAGAGAAGGCCGAAAGCCGTGAGCTGTTCCGTGCCGCCATGGAGAGTATCGGGCTGGCCGTTCCCCGAAGCGGGATCGCGCACTGTCTGGAAGATGTGCGCCGTATTGCCGCCGAATTGTCCTTTCCGCTCATCGTCCGGCCCGCCTTTACGCTGGGCGGTTCGGGCGGTGGAGTAGCCTATAACCAGGAGGATCTCGAAGCCATTGCCGCCGACGGCCTTGCCGCTTCGCTCTGTCAGGAAGTGCTGGTGGAACAGTCCGTCATGGGCTGGAAGGAAATCGAGATGGAGGTGATGCGCGATCGCAAGGATAACTGTGTCGTCATCTGCTCCATTGAAAACCTTGATCCCATGGGGGTGCATACCGGCGATTCCGTGACCGTGGCTCCGGTCCAGACGCTCAGTGACCGAGAATATCAGAGGATACGCGATGCCTCCATTGCCGTCATGCGCGCCATCGGTGTGGAAACCGGCGGCTCCAACGTCCAGTTCGGTCTGAATCCGGAAAATGGCGAACTTGTGGTCATCGAGATGAATCCTCGGGTTTCGCGTTCCTCGGCCCTGGCCTCCAAGGCGACCGGCTTCCCCATTGCCAAGATAGCCGCCAAGCTGGCCCTGGGATACACGCTGGACGAACTGCCCAACGACATCACGCGGGAAACCATGGCCAGCTTCGAACCTGCGCTGGACTACTGCGTGGTGAAGATCCCCCGGTTTACCTTTGAAAAGTTCCAGGGCGTAAAAGACGAACTCACCACCTCCATGAAGAGCGTGGGCGAAACGATGGCCATTGGCCGTACCTTCAAGGAAGCCCTGCAGAAGGGTTTGCGTTCGCTGGAGATCGGTGTGCCGGGCCTCGGTTTCGGCTTCAGGAGCAAACTGCCCGGTCGTGATGCGCTGGAGGCGGGCTTGCGCACGCCGAATTCGCGCCGTCTCTTCACGATCCGTCACGCGCTTTTGGCGGGGATGAGCGTCGGGGAGATACATGCCCTTTCGGCCATCGACCCGTGGTTCATCGGACAGATAGCCGATATCACGGCTCTCGAAGAATGGCTGCGCGATTTCGCCCTCGCCAATCCCATGGAGGCCGACAACCCGGAATTGCGGGAGCTGTTTTTCAAGGCCAAGGAATATGGTTTTTCCGATCGCCAGCTTGCCGAAATGTGGAAACGGCCGGAAAGCGACATCGCCGCATTGGGCGAGGCCATGGAACTGCGCCCGGTCTACCGTCTCGTTGATACCTGTGCCGCCGAGTTTGAGGCGTACACGCCGTATTTCTATTCCACCTACGAGACTCTGGACGAACGGGAAGTGCATGCCCGCAAGAAGGTTGTCATTTTGGGCGGAGGTCCCAACCGCATAGGACAGGGCATCGAGTTCGACTACTGCTGTTGCCAGGCTTCTTTCGCCCTGCGTGACGAAGGTGTGGAAGCCATCATGGTGAACTCGAATCCCGAGACCGTCTCCACGGATTACGATACCTCGGATCGCCTGTACTTCGAACCGCTCACCTTTGAAGACGTAATGCACATCGTGCGGACCGAGAAACCGGACGGCGTTATTGTGCAGTTTGGTGGCCAGACGCCGCTCAACCTTGCCGTTCCCCTGCAGAGGGCCGGCATCACCATACTCGGCACAAGTCCCGACGCCATTGACCGGGCCGAAGATCGCGAGCGTTTTCAGGGCCTTATTCGCAAGCTGAATTTGCGCCAGCCGCAGAATGGCGCCTGCTCCTCCCTGGCCGAAGCCGAATGGGCGGCATCCCGCATTGGCTGGCCCGTCATTGTGCGTCCCAGCTACGTTCTTGGCGGCAGGGCCATGCAGATATGCTACGACACGGCCGATCTTGAAGACTACTTCCGGAACATCGTGGGGACGAAGGAGCCGGAGCACCCCATACTTATCGACCAGTTTCTGGAAAACGCCATTGAAGTCGATGTGGATGTGCTTGCCGATGGGCGCGAAGTCTATGTCGCCGGCGTTATGGAACATATCGAGGCAGCGGGCATCCACTCCGGCGATTCCGCCTGTTCGCTTCCTCCATATTCACTGCCCGAGGACATCGTCGCGGAGATCCGCCGGCAGAGCGTGGCCCTGGCCCGGGAACTGCGGGTGGTCGGCCTGATGAATATCCAGTTCGCGGTGCGGGATGGCCAGGTCTACATCCTTGAAGTGAATCCCCGGGCCTCGCGGACCGTGCCCTTCGTCTCCAAGGCAACCGGAGTGCCGCTTCCCCGTTTGGCGACCCTGGTCATGCTGGGCAAGACCCTTGAGAAACTCGATCCCTGGTCCCTGCGCCGGGAAGGTCATGTCTGTGTGAAGGAAGCCGTTTTCCCCTTCAACCGTTTCCCCGGAGTGGACATTCTGCTTGGCCCGGAGATGCGTTCCACGGGAGAAGTCATGGGAATAGCTCCTACCTTCGACGAGGCCTTTCTCAAGAGCCAGCTTGGCGCGGGGCAGAAAGTCCCGGATGCCGGCAAGGTCTTCATTTCCGTAAACGATCGGGACAAGGAATGTATCGTTTCCGTGGCCCGTTCCTATGCGGAACTGGGTTTCACGCTCCTGGCCACACGGGGCACGGCCGGGCTTCTCGGAAAGGCGGGCCTTGCCGTTCGGCTTGTCCCCCGGCTTGACGAAGGGCGGCCCAATATCGTCGACATGATGAAAAACGGCGAGATTGCGATGATTGTCAATACCACGGAGGGCGGACGCACAACGGCCGATTCCCGGATCATACGTCAGACCGCGCTGCGTTACGGCATACCTTTTACGACGACCATCGCCGGAGCGAGGGCCATGGCCCGGGCCATCCACCATCAGCAGGGGATGCCTCTGCGTGTGGCCTGTCTGCAAGACTACTATGAAGGGGGAAAAGCATGAAAACTCTTCTTGCCCTGGAAGACGGTTTTACCCTTTGGGGACGCTCCTTCACCGGTCCGGTGGAGCTTTGCGGCGGTGAGGTCATTTTCAATACCGCCATGACGGGTTATCAGGAACTGCTCACCGATCCTTCCTATGCCGGCCAGATGGTCTGCCTGACCTATCCGCTTGTCGGCAACTATGGCATCAACGCCGAGGATATGGAGTCCGATCGTGTTCACATGTCGGCGCTGCTGGTCAAGGAATGCTGCAAGCGTCCTTCCAACTGGCGCGCCTCGGAGAGCCTGCCCGATTTTCTCGTTCGCATGGGCGTCCCGGGCATCGAGGGATTGGATACCCGGGCTCTCACCCTGCATCTGCGCCGTCAGGGCGCCATGCGCGGCTGTATCTCCACCCGCATTCTGGATCCTGCAAAACTGGTGGCCCGGGCACGGGAACTGCCCGCCATGGAGGGACAGAATCTCGTTCTCCGTGTCGCGCCGGCGTCTCCGTATCGTTGGGACGAGGCGGCCGGCCGGCCGGTTCCCACCGGGCTTGAAGCCGACGGCTCGTATCGTTGGCCCGCGGGAAAAGCCCTGCATGTGCTTGTCTATGATTTCGGTGTCAAGTGGAGCATTCTGCGCCAGCTTTCCGCCCAGGACATGGAACTGCTCGTGGTGCCTCCATCCTTTGGTTTCGAGCAGGTCTGCGCTGCCGCGCCGGATGGTGTTTTTCTTTCCAACGGTCCCGGCGATCCGGCGGTTTTGAAGGACGAGATCGCCGTGATAGCCAGGCTCGCGGAACGTTTTCCCATGGGCGCCATCTGTCTCGGGCATCAGCTTCTTGGACTTGCTCTGGGCGGCGCGACCGTGAAGCTGAAGTTTGGCCATCACGGCATCAACCAGCCCGTCAAGGATCTCCGTACCGGCCATATAGAAGTGACTTCCCAGAATCATGGTTTCTGCGTCGTTCCCCCTGCGGGGGTGGAGGCCCGGTGCGTGAACCTGAATGACGGGACGCTGGAAGGTTTCCGCCATCCGCAAAGACCGCTGATGGCCGTTCAGCATCATCCGGAAGCCGCAGCAGGCCCCACAGATGCGCAGGGCTTTTTCCGCGAGTTCCATGAACTGCTTGAAGCCTCCCGTTCTTCGTTGTTAAATGGGAAAAAACGCTGAGGAAGGTTTCCTCTCCTCGTTGAATCGTCAGGGAGCGCCTGGTGATTGAACAGCGCTTCCCCCAGGGGTGTTCTATGGCGGTGAGCCCTCTCGACAAAAAACTGCAGGTCATACGCGAATTGAGCAACGCCATGGCGCACAGCCGTGATGTCCGTGTTGTCCTTGAACATTTGCTTGGCTCCCTGGGACGCCAGATGGACATGCAGCGCGCCATGATGACCTTGCGCTACGGTGACGAGCTGGTTATCGAGGTTTCCGACGGGCTGGACGAAAGGGAACAGAAACTGGGACATTACCGCCTGGGAGAAGGCATAGTGGGCCATGTCGCCGAAACGGGCCGGCCGCATATCATTCCCGATGTGCGCAAGGACAAGCGCTTTCTCAACCGCACCCGTTCCCGCGGGGCTTCCGAGGCGGTAGCCTTCATCTGCGTGCCGCTCTTTCACCAGAACGAAGTCATCGGCACACTGAGCGTGGACAGAAAGCTTGAAGAGGAACCCGGTGGGGCCACGGATCTGGAACAGGATGCGGCTTTTCTGGAAACCGTGGGCAATATGGCGGCGGATGCGGCCTTTTTGCTTCTGCGGGAACAGGAGGAACAGACTGCCCTCAGGGAGGAGAACCGCCAGCTCCGCGATCTGCTTGACGGTCCGGAAGGCATGATCGGCCATTGCCGTGAAATGCTGCTGGTGGCCGAACAGATTCGCCAGGTTGCTCCTTCCGACGCCACAGTGCTTATCCGCGGCGCGTCCGGCACCGGCAAGGAGCTTGTGGCAAGGGCCATCGTCAGGCAGTCGGCGCGCAGGAACAAGCCTTTTATCTCCTTGAACTGCGCGGTTTTGCCGGAAGACCTTGTGGAAAGCGAACTCTTCGGCCACGAAAAGGGCGCGTTTACCGGAGCGGTTTCACGGCGGCTGGGCCGGGCCGAAGAGGCTGATGGCGGGACGCTTTTCCTTGACGAGATAGGGGATCTTTCGCCCCGGGTACAGGTCAAGCTCCTGCGCTTTTTGCAGGAACGCACGTTCTCCCGGCTGGGCAGCAACACGGAACTGCATGCCGATGTCCGTTTTCTCGCGGCGACCAGCCGTGACCTCGAGCTGCTCATGCGCGAGGGAAAATTCCGGGAGGACCTGTACTACCGCCTGAACATCTTTCCCATTTTTGTCCCCGAACTTTCGAAAAGAAAGGGTGATATCCTCCTGCTCGCCGAGCATTTCATCCGCAAGATGAATCTGAAATATCAAAAGAGCATCAAAGGATTGTCCCCGCCCGCGATGAACATGCTTATGGAGTGGCATTGGCCGGGCAATGTGCGGGAGCTTGAGAACTGCATGGAGCGCGCGGTGCTGACGGCAAACGACGGCGACTTCATCCAGAGCTGGCATCTGCCGCCGGTTCTCGGCGGAGGAAAAGCCGGGGACAAGGAAGAGAATGAAGAAAAATTGGTGAAAAAAACGGAAGGTATACCCACCGCATCCGCACAGCCGCTTTCTCTTGCCGAACGCCTTCAGCGGTGCGAACGGGAGATCCTTGTTGAAACCCTGCGGAAACATGGCGGCAATCTTTCCGCTGCCGGACGCGAACTCGGCGTTTCCCCCCGCATGATGAGCTACCGGGTGTCGAGGCTTGGCATTACGCGGGAAGATTTCGCCTAGCTTTTTATGCTTCATTCTTTGCCTGCCGGTTTTGAGATGGCAAACAGGAGACAGACATGAACGGAACACGTTTTCTTTGGGGATTTTTTCTTGCCGTGACCTTCTTGATACCCCAGGCTGTCTTTGCGGACGTGCCTGGTATCTCCCCCGAGGAGCGGCAGCGCCGCTTTGAGGAACGGATGGGCATGCAGCGGATACAGCCGCTGGTTGATGCCCGTGTGGACCTGTCGGAGGACGGCTTCCTTGAACTGAGCTTTGAGTCCAACGGCCCCGGCGAGGTCAAATATGTTCTGCGCGGTCCGCAGACCGGGAAAGAGGGGGGCCCGGTTGTCGCCGCCGGACATCGGATTTTGAAACAGCAGGGCCAGCAGGTTCTTGTGGAAAAGGTGGCTTTGCCTGTGCTCAAGGACAACGAGGCGGCCCGCTATACGCTTGACGCAACCTTTTGCCTGAAGGTGCTCGAGAAGACCAATTTCGGCATCAAGGAAACGGATCTGGAACAGGCGGAGCAGATCACCCGGCATTTTATCCTTCGCAGGCAAAACGGTGTCTACCATGTTGTCCGGTGAGAAGCGTGCCCCAAGCCATATCCTCCTTGCGCTGGCCACGCTGCTGCACTTTGCGGTGGACGGCGTCTGCGCGGCCAACCTGGCCCGTTACGCCTGGGGGGAGCCGCGTCTGGAGCCCATTCTGTTTTATTTCGGTCTCTACAACCTCATCGCCTTTGGCGGGCAATGGGCCATGGGCTGGTGGCTGGACTGCCGGCCCCGTCATATCGCTCCATCCCTGATACTGTCGCCGCTTCTGCTTGCGGCGGGCTGTCTGGAGGGACAGGGCATCCTGTGGCAGGCCGTTTTTCTGGCCCTGGGCAACTGCCTCTTCCATTCGGCAGGGGGAAGCCTGATACTGCGCGGTTCGCGAAACTTCAGCGAGCCGGGCATTTTTGTCTCCAGCGGCGCGCTGGGACTGGCGCTGGGGCTGAAAGGTTTCTGCGGGGCAGTGCCCTTTCTGCTTTTGTGCCTTGCGGCCGGTGTGGCGCTTGCGGTTCTGCTCCATTTCCGGGGCCTGCCGGAACTCGCCGTTACGGAGCCAATCGCTTCGGATGAAGCCGCTCCACGCAATACCGGCACGGTGGCTCTGCTTTTTGCGGCTTTTCTGCTGCTGGCCTGTGTGGTGCTGCGCGGAGCGAATGGCGGCGGCGCAGCCGGATATGCGCTGCTTTTTCCCTGTGTGTTTGCGCTGGGCAAGGTGCTGGGGGGCCTGTGCGGCGACCGCTTCGGCTATGGCAAAACGGTGCTCGCGATTTTTCTTTTGGGCTTTCTGTCTCTGCAGTGGCAGGGGCTTCTGCCTGCCCTGCTGCTGGCCCTGTCCTGGAACATGACCATGCCGCTGACCCTGCGGCTGCTGCACCGTTGTTGTCCCGGGCGTCCCGGCCTGATGTTCGGGCTGGCCGCGGGCTGCCTGCTGCCGGGATATTTCTTCCGCGAACAACTCTCCATGCTGCCCGGTCTTCTGATCGTACTGCAATTCTTGGCGCTCTCCCTTGTGGGCTGGCTTTTGCGCGCACGCGGTACGGCCGGTGCCGATGGGCAGAGCGCGCCCGGTTTTTCACGCCCATGATCATCGACCTTGGTTATCCTTTGGCACAGCAGTCACTGGTCGCGGAAGCGGTTTTCCTGCAGGAGCCTTTTCTGTGGGCCGCTCTGTGGACAGTTTTGATCGAGACGCCGCTCTTTTTCCTCCTGGGCTATCGTCTTCCGCGGGAGTGGCTCGCTTTCGCCGGGATCAACGTGGTAAGCAACCTGCTGCTGAACGAGGCCTTGAGCGAACTGTGGTTCTACGATCATGCGCTGCTTGTGCCGGGGATAGTTTCAGGGGAGATACTGGTTGTGCTCCTGGAATTTGCCCTGTGCCGCTCGGTGGTTTATAGCGGAGACCGACGGCTCTTTGTGGTATTGTGTGCCACCAATCTGACCAGCCTGCTCTGCGGCCTCTGTTTTTATGCATTGCGGTTCTGAGGGGAAAAAGGAAAGTTTCTTTTTGCCGTGAGTATGCGGAACAGGCAAAAAAACAAGGAGGAAAAGACGTGAAACGATTACGTTCTTTCATGCCGATTTTCATGTGCCTGTGCTGCTGTGCGGTTGCAACAGTTCATGCCGCAGAGGCTCTAAAGGATGTTCATTGTATTCGGCAGGGCTTCTCCACGAAAATCCCAGCCAGATCAAGCGCTTATTGGCAGGAGAACGATGGCCTGTACATTTCTGTGGGGAAGCCCGGATATGTGCCCTTTGTGCTGGTGTGGAAAGGGGCTCAGGTGAACATCAGCCCCGCCGAATATTTCAAGGTATACACCGCCCATATAAGGAAAAAATACGGCGCCAGGCTGCGCGCTTTCTCGATTATGGAATATTGCGAGGTGGGTGGCAAAAAACTGCCCGCGGCGCGGTACATTTATGACGTGGAAGGCGGCAGACTGTGCCTGTTGCGGCTGATCGAGGCGCGAAAGGATCACACGGTCACGTATACGGCCAAATATATTAACGGCCATGGAGAAGCCACGCTGGCCGCACTGGATGCGGCGGTGCGTTACTATCGCCCCGGCACCACGAACGCTGTCCCGAAAATTTTGCCGGCCCCTCCGAGAACCGTCCCCAAAGCAGGCGGAACACGGCGGTTCACAATATGAGTCCTGCCGTCCCCTGGGACGTTTGAAAGCGGCATTGACCTTGCATCCTTCAAGGGAGTGTGTGTGTCATGAAAATCAAAAACTCCACGAAGACAGGGTGCAAAGAGAGCCGTGAACACCAACGGAATGGTTGCGTTGAGTCCGGACTGCCTGATTAAGCCGGACGAGGCCATTTCGCGCATCTTGGCGTAACCGGGCATTTGCGCGCCATCCGGGCCTTCCCGTCGGGATATCCGGGCGGCGCATGCCGTCCGGGATGCTGCCCGGCGTGGAGTTTGTGATGAAGCTGGAGCCGGTGACGAAAAGCTCCGCCGCATTCTGGACCCCGCTGGAGACAAATTGCCACACCCGCCTGAATCGCCAGCGGTTCAACGCCCGCGGCGATGCCGTTGCCCATTTCAGCTGGCCTGATGATGTGTGAAAAGTGACGTAGGGAATCTTCGCTCCTGTCTTGGGAGCGCGGAGGAAAGGCGTCATTTGCCCAGAAGGAGGCCCGGCATGAACAAAAAGGAGATGCTTTCCCTCGCAGTCACCCTTTGCCTGCTGGCGTCCTGGAACGGGGCGGAAGCCGCAGTGGCGTCCAACCGCCTGTTCCGGCTGGATTATTATTCTTGCGGCCTGCTTTCTCCCTGCAGCGGCGGCGTCACCAGCGGCCTGTTGTACGGCGGTGCGCCGGATGCGGCATCCGCCGCGGCGGAGGATGGTGGCGGCCTGTTCGGCGGCGCCTCCGGCCTGTTTCTGATGGACGCGTCCGGAGCGGAAGCGCCGCGGTCGTCCACCGGTTCCGGTCCTTCCCTGCAAAGCATGGCGGATGCGCAGCGCAATGCGGCGCATCACCGCATGCTGTCCTTGCGGCTCGACGAGGCTTTTACGGACAGGGAATCAAAAGCGAAAATTCCCGCGCGGCACCTGGAGGAGGGCGCAGCCCTGCCTCCGGCGGGGGACGGCTCATGGATGAAGCCCGGGGAAAAACGGGACAGCCTGCAGGGCGGGATCGGCTGCGGCAGTTCCGCCACCCTGGTGGGCTGGGACAGGGCCGTTACGCATGACTGGCGTGCCGGCATCTTCGCCGGTTACGGCCGGGCGGACCTTGAGGACGATGCCTCGCGCAACGAATTGCGGGATACGCGCCTTGGCCTTTACTCGGGGTACAGGAAAGCCGGAATGGAAGGCATGGTGTATCTGGATTACGGCCGGATGCGGAACCGTCTGCGGAGGGATCTGGCCGGTCCGGACCTTGTCGCCGGAGCCGGTTTCCGCGGCCACATTTTGGAACTGGGCGGGGAGTATCTGCATGATCTGCATGCGGATACAAATGCGCCCTGGCATGTGCGGCCCTATGTGGATGCGCAACTGTCCCGTCTGTGGCAGGATGGCTACCAGGAAAACGGCGCGGGCGTGTTCAATCAGGTTGTAGACGAGAAGAACAATGACTACGTCGGCGCGGGTGCGGGCGTGGAATTCAAACGTTACCTGACCGGAGGCAACTACGCGATCCGCACGGGTGTAAAGCATGCTTTCGCGGGAGCGGAGCCGAAACTGCGGTACAGATACATGGGGGACAGCGCCAATACCTGCGACATGCGTAACGAGCAGGACAGGACGCACGTTGTCCTGTCCCTTGGCGGCGAGAGCGGATTCGCCAAAGGCTGGACGGTGGGCGGCGACACGGTATTCCAGCGTGGCGCCCGCAACAAGGACATGTCCTGCGCCGTAACCGTGAAGCGAATATGGTAAAGCTCCGGGGGGAAGCCATGAACGTTTCGGACAACGGCCGTGTGCTTGCCCTGTTTGCCCTTGTCCTCTTTGTTCCTGCTCCGGCGGTGTGTTCCTGTTGGCCTTCCATACGCAGCAGGGGACGCGCGGGGCCCTGCCCTAGAACATGACCATGCCGCCGGCCTTGCAGCTGCAGCACGGTAAGGAGGAAAATACGTGAAACGAATACGCTCTTTCATGTGGGCTTTTATGCTGTTGTGCGGCTGCGTGGCCGCAGCCCATGCCACAGACGCTCTGAAGGAGGTCTCTTGTGGCGAGCAGGGTTTCTCCACGAAGATCCCCGCCGGGTTGAGCGCTGCCTGGAAAGACGGCGAAGGCCTGCACATTTCAGTGGGGACTCCCGGATCCGTGCCCTTTGTGCTGGTGTGGAAAGGACAGCCGACAAACCTCGATCCTGCCGGGTATTTTAAAAAATATACCACCCATATAAAAGAAAAGTACGGTGCCAGGCTGCGCGCTTTCTCGATTATGGAGTCTTACGAGGTGGGCGGCAAAAAATTGCCTGCGGCACGGTACCTCTATGACGTGAAAGGCGGCAGACTGTGCCTGCTGCGGCTACTCGAGACGCGGGAGGATCACACGGTCACCTATACGGCCAAATATCTCGACGGTCATGGTGATGCCACGCTGGCCGCGCTGGATGCGGCGGTGCGCAACTATCTGCCCGATAACGCGAAAACCGTTTCGGAAGTCCGGCAGGATGTGTCCAAAACTGTTCCCAGGGCAGGCGGAACCCGGCAGCTCAACATGAAGCCTGCCCGCACCATTGTGACGGGTACGACGAATTACAACGATGGACGTTTTTCCATGCAGCTGCCTGTGGGCTGGAAGATCCAGACCTCCGGCGAATATATGGCTTTCGCCTTCAAGGCCTGGGATCCGGAGCAACCCAACCGGACGATCTTTCTGATGTGCAAGCTGGAGCCTTTTCTCAAGAGCCAGGTGGCCAAAAAGAAGTACCGTCAGGTGGCAAAAACCGTGGGCGGCACCTATGCGTTTTTCGCCGAAGCGCCGGTGATGGAGTCTCCGACATTGCCCGGGTTCCTGAGAACCATCCCCGAGATACGGCAGTTCTGTGCAAAGTTCCACAGGCAGGGGCTGACGCTCAATCCCGATGTGGTTCCCGACATGACCGCGATTGAAGTGATTGAAACCAAACGCAGCACCATCCCGTGTCCACCGGCCTGCCGGGACAACTCCATAGCCCGCGTCAAGTATGTGGATCATCAAAGGCAGGTGGGCGAGGGCTTGATCACCGCCCAGCCGGTGGCCGGCATGCAGTACAACTTTTTTGGTGTGGACGGGTGGTTCCACACGGTGTACGGATTCATGGGCGTCACCGCTCCGATAGGCGAAATGCGTGAGCTGGAGCCGATCCTGACGAAATGCCTGGGTTCCTTCAACTTTACCCAGGATTATGTCAGCAGGGCGATCAAGGTTTCCAATGAGGAGCGGGAAGCGCTTCTGGCCCGCGGCCGGGCGATGCAGGCGTCGCATGATGCCATGACGGAAGCCTGGCGCGCCCGGGAAAAGGCGCATGACGTTGCCTTCGAAAAGTGGAGCGATGCCTTTATGGGCTACGATCGGCTCTATGATGCCGATACCGGCGAGGTGTACCGTGCCGAACTGGGTTTCTACGAACAGTATGATCTGCACCGGGATGAATATGTCAAATCCAACCTGCGGCTCGTGGATAAAGGTTCGCAGAAATACTATCTGAAAGGGGTCGATTACTACATTACGAAGTAAGAGCCTCCTTGAAACGGAAGGGCTGCCCGGGCGGTGGTTCCCCCTCAAAACTGGCGATCGGCTAATGGCTTTTCTCAAGCACGGCATTTTGGACAACAGCCGTTTGCTTGCCCTGATTCTTTTGGCTTCCTCCTCAACGATGGGTGTCCTCCCGGCCTCGGACACCCGGCAAGGGATGCGGTGGGTACGCCGTGTTGCTGGCGCTGGTCCAAGATAACCTGTAGAGACTTTCTCGGAACAATTTTGAACATTTTGCGATTTTGAGGTAAAATCTTTAAAAAGATTTTGCGATTTTGCGGAATTTTTTGATTTTAGAAATCGCGATGAGGAATGAAGACCTGTGTTCAAAAGAAAAATTTACGATAAAATTTTGGAATGGAAGAAGGAAGCAAACGGCCGGACCGCGCTTATGATTGAAGGCGCACGCCGTATTGGCAAGTCTACCATTGTGGAAGAATTCGCGAAAAACGAATATGAAAGCTACATACTGATAGACTTTGCCGTGGCTTCCAGGGCAGTGCGTGAATTATTCGGGGATGTATCCGACCTTAACTATCTTTTTCTGCAATTGCAGTTGCAGTTCCGTACAGACCTTGTCGCCAGAAAATCGCTTATTATTTTTGATGAAGTGCAGCTTTGCCCTCTTGCGCGTCAGGCAATCAAAGCCCTTGTGAAAGATGGACGTTACGATTATATCGAGACCGGCTCGCTGATTTCCATACGCAAAAATGTGAAAGACATTCGCATTCCCAGTGAGGAACGGAAAATAACCATGTATCCCATGGACTACGAAGAATTTTTGTGGGCTGTGGGAGATAATGCCAGTTACAATCTTATTCGTCATTGTTATGAAGCGGGCCGTTCTTTGGGACAGCAAACAAATCGCAGGCTTTTGCGTGACTTCAGGTTGTACATGCTGGTGGGCGGCATGCCGCAGGCAGTGAACGAGTACCTGGAGACCAATAATTTTCGCAAGGTGGATCTGGTTAAGCGCGACATATTGAACCTCTATGAAGACGATTTTCGCAAGATTGATCCAACCGGCCGCGCCGCCATGTTGTTTGACGCCATTCCGGCGCAGTTGAATAAAAACGCTTCCCGCTATCAAAT
>JAFZPK010000049.1 GCA_017552515.1 Deltaproteobacteria bacterium
CCGGTCAAACATATTGTAGCAAGCAATGCCTCGTGTCACCACGAGTGCAGTCTGCTTGTTGGGGCCCGCAGCGCCAGGAAAATGATCCAGTGGATCATTTTCAGCGAGGGCGGGCCGGAAGGCCCCGGGCAGCTGCATCCCCAAGCCCCTCCTATACGCATATTTACGATATGCGGCTGCGCGTTTCTGCGAAACACTGACGATGCAGAAATGAAAAAGCGACGAGCACGAAACAAGCGATTTCCAGAATTGAGCAGAGCTATATCATATATTGATTTCAGAAAGCTGCTCATAGATTTTCCGCATCATGTTTTCCACCCGCGTCAGTTCCTGCTTTGTTTCTGATAGCTCCCCTGCATACAACCGCCCGGTGCTGTTGACGCGCCGGGCAATTTGATTGAGATTACTGGAACAACGGCCGAGCAAGACGGATATTTCCCGCAGTTCGGGTATCTCCAGCTTGAGGATTTTTCCCTCCATGACGACTTTTCGCAGGAATGCTTCCCGGCTGATGATGTTCGCCTCTTTCTGCTTTTGCTGGATTGCGGCATATTCCTCCGGGGTCACTCTGAACCAAATTCGTTCCGTTCGTTTTTCATCATCCATTTTTGAAACCTCTTTTCTGTTTTCGTTTTTGGGATAAAGGAGCAGCGCCATCAGGCTTTTCTGATAACGCTGCCTCGCTGAATGGTTCCTATTCGTTTTTGTCAACAGTAGATTAACTCGGCAAAAATGATTTCCTCCACTTGCTGTTTCAATGCGTTCATCTGCCCGACCCAGGCCATTTGATCTTCGACTTTCAGCTGCTCGGTGATCCCGGCCTGCTTTTTCATTTCGGCCATCATTCGCTCCAATCGTTCGTTGGCGGCCTGGTCGATCTCCCAAAGGTGCCTTTGCAATTTCCCCTGGACAGCCAGCACATTGTAAATCACGGGCCGATGCTCCCGCAGGTATTCTTTTCGCATCCGGCCATATTTGCCGATGGGCAGTTTGTCGTCCTCGCACAGCGTGATGTTGGGATACAGGTAATCGCCCCGTTGAATGTAAGTAATCTCCATGATTTTCAGATCCTTCCTCTGTTTCCTTGCCGGAATTGTCCGGCATACACAGCATAGCACAGGAGCGATTTGGTGTTAAGGATGTCGCTGTTCCCCGAAAAAACGAAACCACGAAAGACAACGGAAGATCACTTTTGCCCGAACATTATTTCAGAAAGTATGCATGCTTCTGAAATAAGGACAATGCGCAATCCCCAGTATTTCAATTTCAGGACGATCTGAAATCGAAATCATGCCGCACCTCCGCGCTGTAAAAGCTGTCGAAGGTGGCGGGCGCGTTGAACAGCGCCGCCAGCAGATACTGCTTGATGTTTCGGATTTTGCTCCGGCTGCGCTCCAGGCAATCGAAAACGTAAGCGATGTGGTGGAAGGTCAGCGCGCTGAAACGCTCAAATACCAATTCCGCCGGGATCTGCCTGCCGGAGATCGTGAAGTGGCTGCACCGGGAGGACAAAATTTCGGTCATCAGGGACACGAGATTGTCCACTTCATCCCGGCTGTACTGCTCCACCAGAATGTCGTATTCGATCTGCGCCTTGATGCACCGGGTCAATTCAGCGGTGTTCAGCCTTTTTCGCAGACCATCCACACCCGTGGGCACGGTGTATGCCGTCTGCGGCGGGATGGATGGATCAGTTTTTGATGGGATAGGATTTGATGCTTCCATATTTTCTCTTTCCGTTTTTGATTCGATAGTTTTTCTTTGTCCCTGATCCTCCGGGAGCGGGTGAGCCGTTTCCGTTGCATCCGTAACCGGGTTTTCCGGGAACGGAGAGGCCGAGGCCGGGTTCTCCGCGTCCGATGCCGTCATATCCCTGGGACGTTCAAGGATGTTGTACTCCATATCGGCAAACTTGCCCGCTTTGTTCCGCACCAGAACGCGGGTAATGTATCCGTTGGCTTCCAGTTCCCGGATGATCCTTCCGATGGCGTCGGCCCCTTCCTTGTTCAGCCGCGCCAGCCCTTCGATGGTGAAATCCCAGGAATCCGGGCGGGAAAGCATGTAGGACATGAGCCCCTTGGCTTTCAGGCTCAGCGCCGGATTCAGCAAATGATGATTGGACATGACGGTGTAATTGTTGATCTTTGGTACGCGAATCATCGCCACAATGATTTCCTTTCCCGCAGGGTTCTCCCTGCGCTCGAAATGTGTGCCAACTTGGCACGAATTTTCCATGATGAGATTCTTTGCGGTTTTCACTTCGTCCCAAGTTGGGACGAAGTGAACTTCTCGCCAACTTGGCGCGAAGTTGCAAAGCCGTTGATTTCTCTAGCAAATCAACTTCTCCTCAAAAAGATGAGAAGTCAATCTGCATATCGTGTTGCCGGACATCGGACTTTTCTGTCCGACGTCGTCTTTTATCAACTTCCCGACAAGTCGTCGGGAAGTGTCAGCCCTTCATCCGCACGGCGGACATTTTTGTCCGCCGTGTCCATTCTTCGCCCCTCCGGCGTAAACAGAAAGGCGCTCGAAAGACCGTTGATCGTCCGTCTTTGAGCGCCTGACTGTTTTGTTATCGGCTATTTAATATTGTGGCAAAAATGTGTCGCCTTGGTTGCAGAGCTCGTTCTTTATGGCAAAAGCAGCTCTTCGACCTCCTCTTCGTCCGGCTCCGCGTGAACAGCCGTATCATCCAAAAAACATAGGCGGATCAACAGGTTCAGGGTTTCTTCGTGGCCGTTTTTGTGTCGATTTTTACGCGTCACGGAAAAGTCGTTCTGAAGGTAGCAGAGTAAAGCGCCTGATCGAGCAGGCGGAGAAGCAGATGGCCGGCAAGTGACGGCAGGAGGTCGGCGGGAGCCAGGGCGATGCGCACTGCCCCCGCGTCCATCCGAACAAAAAAGGCCGGAGGCTGTCCGGCGCCCGTCCCCGGCGTCAAGCGCGGGGGCAATTAAAATAGGATAGGAGTGAATCACCATGTTCAATTCCAACAGCGGCTCTTCCTCTTCTTCCGGCAATTCCAACCGCGTCAACGTGCCCGAAGCGCGCGCGGCCCTGGACAACATGAAGTATGAAATCGCCAGCGAGCTGGGCATCAACCTGAAGCAGGGCTACAACGGCGATCTGCCTTCCCGCCAGGCCGGCTATATCGGCGGCTACATGGTCAAGAACGTGTGGCCCGTACGGCGCGGCTTTTCCCGGAGAAATTTCTGATCCGTGTCGCCGGTGAAAATCTTGATATCCAGCCGCAGGGAGCCGTCTGCCTCCGGCGTGGCGATGATTTTGTCGATGTACTGCTCCACGAATTCCTTGCTGATGACGCCCGCCGCCGCGTCTTTCTGAGCGTCGGAAAGCACCTTGCGAATCTTGGCGATCTTCGCTTTGTACGCTTCGCTGGCGTCCATTTCGGCGTTCAGGGCGTCGATGGCTTTTTCCGCCTGTTCGATTTCCCGGTTGCAATCGTCGGTCATTTTTTTGAAATCCCGGTCGGAGATCATGCCGTCCGCGCTGAGCTGCAATAGCTTTCCTTTTTTCTTTTCCGCGTTGTCGATGGTTTTCCGCTGGGCTGCGATCCGGGAGGATAGCTGATTGTGGTCCGTCATTTCGGCGTACAGGCGGATGTATTCTTCCGCCAGGGCGCTGGTGTCCGCCTGGGTGTCCTGAAAGACGTCCAGCAGTATGGGCCGGATCTCGGATTCGTAGATGGGGAAGGATGCGCAGGTGTCCGCGCCGTTCTTGATCTTGCCGCTGCACACCCATTTGGAGTTGTTGGGACTGTGGACGTGCTTGGATTCCCGCCGGTAATAGGGCTCCCCACAGCAGGCGCAGAACAGCTTGCCGGTGAGGAGGTTCGGGTGGTTGCACACCCCCTGCCGGTTCTTTACGTCCTCGCTGCGGCGGCGCAGGACGGCATTGGCCTTGTCCCATAATTCTTCGCTGACGATGGCGGGGACGATCTCGCCCGTCTCGTCCTTGAACATCACCCATTCCTCCGGCGGCAGGAACTTCTGCTTCTTGGTGAACATGTCGATGACCTTCACCTTGTTGCCCACGTAATAGCCCTTGTATTTGGGGTTGGCGATGATGTTGCTCATGGTGCCGTGGGCGATCTTGTTGCCGTTCATGTTGCGATAGCCCTTATCCCAGAAGATCTGCTCGATCTGCTTCATGGAATACTTGTCGGTGGCGTAGAGCGCAAACAGCTCCCGCACCATGGGCGCTTCCGTTTCGTCGATCTCCAGGTGCTTGTTGGCTTTTTTGTAGCCTATGATCCGGCTGTTGCCCAGCACCACGCTGGATTTTATGGCCTGCTGATGGCCGAACCGCACGCGGCTGGAGAGCTTGCGAAGCTCGTCCTGGGCGATGCCCGACATAATGGTGAGCCGCAGTTCCGAATCCTCGTCCAGGGTGTTGATGCCGTCGTTCTGGAAAAACACCGCCACGCCGCTGGATAATAATTCTCTGGTATACTGAATGGAATCCAGGGTGTTGCGGGCGAAACGGGTGATTTCCTTGGTGATGATCAGGTCGAACAGCCCGGCCTTTCCATCTTCCACCATGCGGTTAAAATTCTCCCGCTTTTTCGTGGAAATGCCGGAGAGCCCCTCGTCCACATACCCCGGCACATAGATCCACGCCTTGTTTTTGCCGATCAGTTCCTGATAATACTTCACCTGGTTATCCAGGGAGTTCAGCTGCTCGTCCTTGTCTGTGGATACCCGGGCGTAAAACGTCACCCGGAGGGGGAGATCGTAAATCGTTTTCGTGCGAAGCTGCTTGCGCACCGCCAATACGTCCATGCCGATCCACCGCTTTCGTTTCGTAAAATCATCATTTATAATATATCATAAGCGGCAAGAAAAATCAACTCGCGGCTTAACATACTATAAACTGAAATTCATCGGGGAGAACTTCGAGGCCTCCGCGGCCTCGAGCTCCGCGCCAAAGGGATTTCATCCCTTTGGAATCCCACCGAGCGAACCGGCCTGTGAAAAATAACAAACAATTTGCGCCTGTAACCTGAATGGCGCAAAGAGAGCTTCCGGGCAGAAGAAAACCGGAGCGACAGCAGAAAACTGAGTGAACTCATTTTTCGGTCTGTCTGCCCGGTTTTCACTGTGCGCTTCACGCACAGTGCGGCCAGCTTTGCTGGCCTGCCCGGAAGCGGTGGGCTGCGTCATCAGCATAACAGCGGATTATTGCTTGTTTTACAAGTTGGGCAACATCCGCTATGGGCGGGATCTGGGGTGCGACACGCACCCCAGCGGGTGTTTGAGGGCAGCGCCCTCAACGTACCCCTCCCTATTCCCAATAATAAAGTTAGTACAGGGGAGACCTCTCTTTGGGCTCCAAAGAAAAGTCCCCCCTTGGAAACTCACCGTCCGGCGCGGCAGCGGCTGTCGATCAGGTGGATCATACGGTTGCGTTCCTGCTCCGTGATCAGGCCTTTTTCAAACAGCACCCGGTTGTAGTAAAGCAGGTATGCTTTTTCTACTGCTTGCCGCTTCAAACGCTGACGGCTCGCTTCCTGTTCGCTGCGCACGGCGCCCTCCAGTTTCCGGATTCTCTCATAGTATGATTCCTTCTTCTGCGGCTTATGCGGCGCGCGGGGCGCACCGGCGCGAGCGATGGTGACGGTTGGCTTGCTGGTGAGGAGTTCCTCCTTTCTCTGCCGTTGATTTTCGCTTCAGCGCCTGGCAGAGCGGAGCCTCGCCGCCAACCGTCCTCCTGATTTTTCTCGTGTGCTTCATTCCTCCTTTCCCACGGCGGTTCCTTTCCTGCATTTTCATGGAGGGGCCGCCGTCTTTTTTGTCGCTTGTGCCTCCGTCCGCTGGGGCGGAAAGTCCGCGGCCGTGGCCGGAGAAAAGTTTCGCTTCCGGCCTTCGGTATAAGTATATTGATTGAGGAAACCCGATTCAAGGTCTGTTCTCAAACGCGTTCTCATAAGCACACGTCTGTTCCCATCAAAACCCAGGCGGGACAAGGGTTTCAGCCGCGGAAAAAAATTTTTGGATTTGTTACAAAAGTGTGAAGCGCATTTACGCCTAGCACAGAAACGCGCTCCCCGCTTCTTCGCAGGGGACGGTCCTGCGGTCGGCGCAAAGAGGAAACCGCGCTTGGGCAAGCCGGGCGAAAAAGCATGAAAAAGTCACCGGCAAACCTGCAAATAAGAGTCAAGAGGGAAAATGAAGAAAATACAAGAATTTCGTTTACAAATATTCGCACAGTAAACAAGCCTGTAGCAAAGATTTTTACAAGCAAAAGGTAGCACAGCCACCGGCGCAGTCAAGAGTA
>JAFZPK010000050.1 GCA_017552515.1 Deltaproteobacteria bacterium
CAAAAGCTGATGTTATCGAACAAAGTGGATTTACCGTCAAACAGGTCCAACGGTTTGAAACTCTTGCCGCTCATCCGGAGATCGTGGAACAGGCGTTAATTAATAGACCAGTAAATGATTTTCGTGGCAACCTGCTGATTTTAAAAAGGAAAAATCGATAAGCAAAACTCGATACCAACAAAAATACCAACTTTCAGCCATAAAAAATGGAGAAGATGATCGCCCCTTTCTTTCGTTTGGGTGTCGCTTTGGCTTCATATAGACAATCAGTGCAAGGCCGGTATATAAATGTTTCAGAATTGCGCCGAACCAGAAAAAAATTTTTTTAGGTTTCAAGCGAAGGAAAATGACAGTATTTTTGACAGTAACTAAAAGAAAACAGGAAAACATTATTGTTTAAAATCAAATAGTTGCGAGTCGAGTTATACTCCCTCCTGGGCGTGTTTCCCCAAAAATGGCAGGAAACACGCCTTTTTTCATGCTCTTTGAAACGATCGTCGCGTTCCGTTACATCCGGACTTCAACGCCTTCTTTCTGCAGGAAGGCCTTCAGTTCCGGGATGCCGATGATGCCAAAGTGGAAGACCGATGCCGCCAGCAGAATGTCGGCTCCGGCCTGGGCGGCTTCAAGAAAATGCGGCATCGTCCCTGCTCCGCCGGAGGCGACGACCAGCGCCTGGGTTACCGCGCGGGTCTGGCGGATGAGCGGCAGATCGTAACCGGTGCGGACGCCGTCGGTGGTTTTGCTGGTGGGCAGTATTGCGCCGACGCCGTAGCCGTCGATCTGTTTGATCCATTCGATGGCGTCTTTGCCGGTCGCGGTGCGTCCGCCGTCGATGAAAACCTCATAGCCGGAAGGAAGCGCCTGATTGGCCGCCACGTCCACCGCTACCGTCACCCGTTCGGGGCCGAATTCCCTGACCATTTCCTCAATGATTTTCGGATTGCGAAACGCCGCGGTGCTGACGGAAAATTTGTCGGCTCCGGCCTTGAGTACGTTTTCGGCAATTTTGAGGTCGCTGATGCCGCCTCCCACCGTAAACGGCACGGTCGCGGCCTCGGCAACCCGGCGTACTACCTCCAGCATGGTGGAACGGCCTTCCACCGTTGCGGTAATGTCCAGCAGCGCCAGTTCGTCGGCGCCCTGCTTGCAGTAGGCGATGCAGCATTCCACCGGATCCCCGGCATCGCGTATATCGACGAACTGCACTCCCTTGACGACCCGGCCGTTCTGCATGTCCAGACATGGCATAATCTTTTTGAATGTCATAGGTTTCTCCTTCTTCATATTTGATTGGAGTTATGCGGTGTGGGGCGGATGATAATAGGAAAAACGTGCGGATGACAGAAAAAACAAAAGGGGAAAGGCCGGATTCCGTTGAAAAAAGTTTGTTTTTCCCCCACCCTTGCGCAATTGCCGGAGCGGTTTTATGTTGACGGAAAATTCCCCGCTTTTTTGAAAGAGCCGGCCCATTTTCAAAAAGAGCGAGTGCCCTTAACATATATACATGTTTTCAAGGAGTTGCCATGTCAGTCCAAGAACAGTTGCAGATTGCGCCGGAACAGCTTTGCTGGCGCTGCGATCCCGCTCAGTTTACGTTTGCCTCCACAGAGGAGCTGGAATCGCTGGATGCGCCCATCGGGCAGCAGCGGGCGCTGGATGCCCTGCGCTTTGGCCTCGAAATCGACAGCCAGGGCTTCAACATCTTTGTGGTGGGGGAATCCGGCACCGGCCGTTATTCTACCCTGCATGCCATTCTCGGAAAGCGTGCAGCCCAGGAGCCTGTCCCCGACGACTGGTGCTACCTCAACGATTTCGGCAACGACAACGAGCCCGACTGCATCTCTTTGCCGCATGGCAAGGGCAGAGAGCTGCACCAGGACATGGAAGATCTGGTGCGGCGGCTGGGCGAGGCGATCCCGCGTTTTTTTGAAAGCCGGGAGTTTAATCAGCAGAAGAACCGTCTGGCCGATGATTATCAGGAAAAGAACCGCCTGCTCTTTCAGGAACTGGAAGACGCGGCGCGCAGCGACGGCTTTTCGATGCAGAGCAATGAAAACGGGCTGGTCATCATGCCGATAGACGAGGAGGGCAAGCCACTTTCCAAGGAAAAGTACGACCTGCTCACCGCGGAGCAGCGTCAGGAGATGGACAGCAAGGCGGGTGTGCTGAAAGAGCGGCTTAACGAAGCGATGCGTCAGGCACGGGAAATGGAAAAGGATCTGCGCGAAAAGACCCGCCAGGTGGCCCGCGACGCACTTACTGTGGCGGTGGGACACCTGTTTGCCGAACAGGAGGAGAAATATCGCGGTTTTCCAAGGGTACTCGAACACCTGCGCAACTGCCGCCGCGACATGCTCGATCGCATCGACGAATTCCGGCCCGCGAACAGCTCCTACTCGCAGGCGCCCGCTCCGGCGGAGCATGAGGAATCGCCGCTGGAACGTTACCGCGTCAATCTGCTGGTGGACAACAGCGAACTGACCGGCGCTCCGGTCATCTTTGAGAAGAATCCCACCTATCTCAACCTGTTTGGCCGTATTGAGCACGTCATTCATATGGGCAACGCCAGCACCAACTTTCGCATGATCAAGGCCGGTTCTCTGCACCGCGCCAACGGCGGCTATCTGGTGATCGACTGCCGCGAGCTGTTTTCCGTTCCCTATGTGTACGAGGCTCTGAAGCGCTGCCTGCGCAATCACGAGATCAAAATCGAGGACATTTCCGAACAGCTTCGCACCATGGCCTATGTGTCGCTGAAGCCGGAGGCGATTCCTTTTTCCGCCCGGATTATACTGGTGGGCTCGGCGCAGTTTTATTACACGCTGCTGGACATGGATCCGGATTTCCGCAAGTTTTTCAAGGTCAAGGCCGATTTTGACGAGGAGACGGAAAACACGCCGGAAAATGTTCTGGAGTATGCCCGTTATGTGGCGACCCGTTGCCGTAGGGAGCAGCTGCCGCATTTTACACCGGACGGTGTAGCCTGCGTGGTGGAGCATGCCGCGCGGCTGGCGGAAAACCAGAAGAAGCTCAGTTGCAGTTTCCGCGAACTCTCCGATCTGATCCGTGAGGCGGCCTTCTGCGCTGCAGGCAGCGGGAAAAAGCTGGTGGATGCGGCCTGCGTCACCCAGGCGCTGGCCGCCGGCATCCAGCGTGCCAACCGCATCGAGGAGCAGCATCGCGAGCTCATGCGGGAGGGCACGGTACTGATCGACACCGACGGCGCGCGGGTTGGCCAGATCAACGGCCTTTCGGTCGTTGACATGGGCGATCACTCCTTCGGCAAGCCTTCGCGGCTGACCGCCAGCACCTGGCTGGGGCATGGCGGCATCGTCAATCTGGAGCGTGAGGTGCAGCTCTCCGGCCCGATTCATGACAAGGGCGTCATGATACTGAGCGGTTTCTTCGGCGCCAGATACGCGCAGAAAAAACCGCTGGCGCTGGCCGCCAGCATCTGCTTCGAGCAGTCCTACGGCGGCGTCGAGGGCGACAGCGCTTCTTCCGCCGAGCTTTACGCGCTGCTCTCGTCGTTGGCGGAGGCTCCTCTTCAGCAGGGGATTGCCGTGACCGGCTCGGTCAACCAGAATGGCCATATCCAGCCAATAGGCGGCGTCAACGAAAAGATAGAGGGTTTCTTCCGGCTCTGCGCGAGCCGTGGCCTGACAGGAGAGCAGGGCGTGGTCATTCCGGTGCAGAACGTCCGCAATCTCATGCTGCACGACGATGTGGTGGCTGCGGCCCGCGCCGGCCGTTTCCACATCTGGGCGGTTTCCACCATCGACGAAGGCATCGAGATTCTCACCGGCCTTCCGGCCGGGCAGCGCGACGAAAACGGCAACTGGCCGGAGGGCAGCATCAACGATCGTGTCTATCAGAAGCTTCGGGAATATTCCGAGGCTGCGGATGGCAACGAGGATTCGTCTCACCGCCATGCGGGGCGCGGCCGTGGCCACCGCATGAAATTTTAGAAGATGCTGTTTGATACCCACTGCCATTTCGATCTGCTGGAAGACCGCGCGCAGTGGCTGGAAAAGTGCCGCGCTTCGGGAGTGCGGCATTTTCTTGTGCCGGGGGTGAATCCGCTCCACTGGAGGCGGCTCTTGGCACTTGCGCAGGAGGAGCCGGATGTCTGGGCCGCGCCCGGAGTGCATCCTCTGGCGGCAGATTGCTGGAATCCACAGGTTGCGCACGCTCTGGAGGAGCTGCTGGAACTGCCCCGGGTGGCGGCTGTGGGGGAGATTGGGCTGGATGCCTATACGGTGGAGTCCCGGCGTGAACTTCCCTGGCAGGAGGCGGTGCTGCGCGCCCAGCTGCGTCTGGCCCGGGAGGCCCATTTGCCGGTGCTGATCCATTGCCGCAAGGCCTGGGAGAAGCTGGTGAGTATTCTGCGCGAGGAACGTGCCTTTGAATATGGCGGTATCGTGCATGGCTTTTCCGGCAGTGTGGAAATGGCCAGGATATGCGTGGATATGGGCTTTGCCGTCGGAGTGGGAGGCGCCTTGCTGCGGGATGGCGCCCGCAGGCCACCGGATGTCGTGCGGGCGGTTCCCGAGGGGATGCTCGTGCTGGAAACGGATGCCATTGGCGCCTGGAGCGGCTGTGCGCTTGTGGACGTGGCGCGCAGGGTGGCGCAGCTGCGTGGATGGAGTGAAGAAGGGGTGGCGGAACGGACCACGGCCAACGCCCTGCGGATACTGAATCTGAAGGGATGACGGAGAGTATGGCGGAGCATGAGGAAGAGGGACGCTTTGCGCGCTGGGAGCTGCTGGCCGGTTCGGAGGGCCTGCGGCGTTTGGCGCAGATGCGCATTCTGGTCGCCGGTGTGGGCGGAGTCGGCAGTTTCGCGGTGGAGGCTTTGGCACGTGCGGGCATCGGCCATCTTGTGCTGGTCGATCCGGATGTTATCTGCCGCTCCAACCTTAACCGCCAGATTCATGCCCTGGAGGAGACCATCGGGCGTCCCAAGGTGGAGGTCATGGCCGAACGCTGTCTTGCCATCAATCCCGGCATGACAGTGACCAGGCACCAGATCGCGCTTTCCGCCGCCAACGCGGCGGAGCTTCTGAATGGGGATCTCGCTGCGGCGCTGGACTGCGTGGACAACATCAGTGCCAAGATTCAGATAATGGCGACCTGCCATGTCCGGGGGATACCGGTTTTTTCCGCCATGGGTTTCGCCGAAAAGCTGGATCCCTGCGCGATTACCGTCTCCGATCTGTTTGAAACCAGCAACTGCCGCATGGCGAGGGTTTTGCGCAAGGAACTGCGGCGGCGCGGCATTTCCTCCGGCGTGACGGCGGTCGTTTCCACCGAACAGAGCATCCCGCGCCGGCCGGCGGAGCCAACGCCCGTCCACGGTCCCT
Organism: Deltaproteobacteria bacterium; assembly: GCA_017552515.1. Taxonomy (GTDB): domain Bacteria; phylum Desulfobacterota; class Desulfuromonadia; order Desulfuromonadales; family JAAYDE01; genus RGIG7977. Next base: position 5,367 of record JAFZPK010000050.1, read on the forward strand.
GGCAGCGTCCCGCACTGGGGTCAAGCTCCTGGATTCCGCCGATGGCCGGCCTGACCATGGCCGGCACCGTCATTCGCATGCTGCTGAAGATCTCAAACGACGCCGGCCCAAGGAACAGGGAGATGGAGAAGCCCGCCGGCGAATTCCCGGTTTGAAACGCCCGCTTGCGAAAGATTCTCAGTTTTCGGTGCCCAGGAGGCCAATCTCCGCGGCATAGGGCCGCATGCCCTCAATACAGATTGCCGCAACATCCCTGACCTCCATCCCCAACATGGCACATCCCTGCTCGATGGTTTCGCGGCTGCACTTTTCCGCGAATTTTTTGTCCTTGTACTTCTTCATGAAGCTTTTGATCTCCAGATCGGTAATGCCGTGGGGGCGCATGCGCGCGCAGGCCTGAATGATGCCGGTCAGTTCATCCACGGTAAACAGGCTTTTTTCCAGATTGGTCTGGGGAAGCACGTCATTGACGATGCCGTAGCCATGGCTCAGGATGGCGCGCACCTCCTCCGGGGAAAGCCCGGCCTTTAAAAGCGGCTCTTCGGTGTGCTGCAGATGCTCCTCCGGGTATTTTTCATAATCGTAGTCATGCAGGAAGCCGATGGCTTTCCAGTGTTCCTCGTCCTCGCCAAAGTGTCTGGCCATGGCGCCCATGGCCGCCATGACGTTGGTCGCATGCACGATGAGGTGTTGTTCGGTAACCATGGTGGCGTTGAGCGCCTTTGCCTGTTCCAGCGTCAGCATAGGGTTGTCTTCTCCTTTGTGGATAGGGTGGTTTGAAAGACGGCGCCTGGAGGTTTGCAGGCAATTGACAATGTGCGATGGACTGCGGGAAACTCCGCGCCGTTTTTCCAATCGTGGGCGATGACGGAGCATTTTGCAACCGTTCCTTCCGGTCTTTCGTGCTCATTTGCGTACAGGTTGCGGAAATGCTATCATTTTACCCTATGAAATTTTGAGGTTGGCCGGTTTTTCGGGACGTAAGGTGAAGCGCTTGGATTTTATATAGGGAAAGAAGACAGATCCTGGGAGATAAAGAGAGAGGTTGCATGAGCGAAAAACTGTTGCAGGGAGATGACGGCGTGACGGCCCAGGAGGGGGCGGGGAGCATGTCTCCACTGGTTCAGGAAGCCCCCCTGCTGCCGGATGCGCCGCAGATGGGAACTTTTGACGTTGCTTCGGAGTCTGGGGAGGCCAGGACTTTCATTCTGGACGAGACGGATCTGGTCGCGGAAGACGAAGAAAACCGGGAGGGCGCTGCCGGGGAGAAACCCGCCGCTCAGACGGCGGCCATCTCTGACGAGGCTCTTGCGGCCATGGTGAGGGACGAGATCCGGATGCGGATCGAGGCCCTGGCCCCGAAACTTGTTGAACGCATTGCCTGGGAAGTGGTGCCGGAGCTTGCGGAGAGCCTCGTGAAAGAGGAAATCCGCAATCTGAAACTGCCCAAGGCCTGAGTGATCGGATCGGAAACCAGGGGGCTGGATGTCTCAGAATTCCCCAATGGAAAAGCTAAAAAAATGGGAAAACGGGGATCATATATGTATGCTCTCCGTTTTCTTTTTACGGGCTTTGCGTTACACTAAAAAACTTTCTTTTTTAAGGCTTCATGTCTGGCACGCGTTTGCGGAAAGAGGATTTTGATGTACGGGAGCGCTTCCCGTCACTTTTGAGATTCCTTGAAAACGTGTTTAAAAATGCTGGA
>JAFZPK010000051.1 GCA_017552515.1 Deltaproteobacteria bacterium
ACGATCACCGCCACATCGCCCTCCTTCATGCGTCCCGATGCAAGCACTGCCCGTTTGGCGCAGGCGATACGCTCCTCAAGATCGAGCTCGGCAGGAGAAGTCATCTGCAGGGAACGAATGTTGCGATAGAGAACCATCCGGCGGCGTATCTCCTGGTTGGGAGCCACTGCCAGAACCGGCACCGTGGGACGGTACTTGGCCACCAGCATGGCCGTACGCCCGGTCTGGGTGAAGATCAGGATTGCCTGCGCCTTCACCTGCTCGGCGATCTTGCAGGCCGCCCGCGCAATGATCTCCGAACGATCCGTCGGTTTCTCCTTCCAGAGGTAGGGCTGCAGCAAAAACTCCGGATGCGATTCCACATCGTCGGCCACCAGTCCCATCATCTCCACCGCCTCCAGCGCATGTTCGCCCACTGCGGTTTCTCCGGAGAGCATGACCGCGTCGCTGCCGTCGAGAATGGCGTTGGCGATGTCGGAGGTCTCCGCGCGTGTGGGACGGGGATTGTGGATCATGCTTTCCAGCATCTGGGTGGCGGTGATGACCGGTTTGCCGACAAAATTGCAGGCCCGGATGATGCGTTTCTGGATCAGCGGCACCTTTTCCGGATTCATCTCCACGCCCAAGTCGCCGCGCGCCACCATGACCGCGTCCACCTCGCGCAGAATGGCCTCAAAATCATCCAGAGCCTGTGGTTTCTCGATTTTCGCCACGATGGGCACCCGCATATCGCCCATCAACGCGCGCAGTTCGCGCACATCGGAGGCCTGCCGGACAAAGGACTGCCCGATATAGTCCACGCCGTGTTCGAGGCAGAAGGCGAGATCCTTGCGATCCTTCTCCGTAACCGCCGGCGTGGAAACCACGGTGCCCGGCAGGTTGATCCCCTTGTGGTCGCGCAGCGTTCCGCCCACCAGTACCCGGCAGCGAACTTCGTCACCCGAAACGGCAAGGACTGTCAATTGCATGTTTCCATCATCCAGCAGGATCCGCTCGCCGGGGCGCACATCCCGTGGCAGCCCGGCATAGGTGGTGGAAAAGAGGCCGTCCTTTCCCATTACATCGCGGGTGGTGATGGTCACCTCCGTACCGGGCTCCAGGCTCATCGCTCCGTTTTCCATCAGGCCGGTACGGATCTTGGGTCCCTGCAGATCACCCAGGATGGCGACGGCGAAGGGCCAGTTTGCCGCCTCTTCCCGGATAATGGCGATGAGTTCCGCCTTTTCCTCCTGAGTGCCGTGCGAAAAATTCAGCCGGAACACATCCACGCCGCCATGCATCAGGGAACGGATCATGGCGCGGCTTTCCGAAGCCGGCCCCAGGGTCGCGACAATCTTGGTACGACGTTTCACGTTTTTTCTCCCTCACTTGATACGGTTAAAAAGTTTTACGCAAGCGCCTTGCAGACATCCACCCAGGCTTTGCTTCCCGAACAGCGTTCCAGTTCCTCGCAGCTCAGCTCGATGGCGCTGTGCGAGTCTCCGCAGGCCGGATAGACGGTCGGATATTTTTGCAGAGAGACATCCAGATAGACGGCTATCCCCGGCTTGACGCCAAAGGGACAGACGCCGCCGACCGCATGACCAATGAACTGTTCCGCATCCTCCGCCCTGACCATTTTGGCCTTGGTGCCGAACTGCGCCTTGTACTTGGCGTTGTCGATGCGGACATCGCCCGCGGTTACCAGGAGAATCACCTGAGCGTTGACCAGAAAGGACAGCGTTTTGGCGATGCGGCCCGGCTCGCAGTGCAGCGCTTCGGCCGCCAGTTCCACCGTGGCGCTGGAAACCTCAAAGGTCAGGATGCGATCCGCCATTCCATACTGCCCAAGCCAGGCGCGGGCCTTTTCCAGAGACATATGTTTTCCCCTTTCCCCTGTGACAATGCTTTTGCTGCGAAAATCCTTTCGCGACGCGAAGCGGCGCGTTGTTTTCTTCAAGGATCATATTTAAAACATTGGCCGTTTTGAGAAAAGCTCTTTTCAAGAAGAAAGCAATGCGGATAATCAAGGTGCCCGATATCGGGCCTTTTTGTGGCGAAGTGCGCAAAAATGACGGAAAAAGTCTGCCGAATTGATGCACTCCTTCAAAAACACAGGGGATGGACATCTTGTCTTGCATCACCGGTATGATTTATAATTTTATTTTTATAGTGGGCCAGTTCATCCAGAAAATGAAATCCAGGAAGAACCCGTTGCGGCTTCCAAGATTTTTCCGGCTGCCTTTTGAATGGGATTAAAAATGTTTCGTGCATCCTGTTTTCCAAGCCGCCGCACCATTCTGGTCATAACCGATATAGTGTTTCTGTTGCTGACCTATGTGCTGGTGGTGTTGCTGTACGATATTTTCAATGCCGATCTGCTGATGCGTCGCTACTGGCAGCTGACGCCCTATCTGTTGATCTGCCCTGCCCTGAACTTTTTCACCAACCTCTACAGTCCGGCCGCCATCTCTTCTCACAGTGAACTTTCCACTCTGGGCAAAAACGTGACGGTCACCTACATGGGCATTGCTCTTTCCCTCTACTTCACCCAACGCGGCATTCTGATCAGCAGGGGCGTCATTTTAATCGCGTGGCTGCTCTCGATCTGGACCGTCCCTCTGGGGCGCTATCTGGCCCGCCGTTTGTTCCGTTCCCGCCCCTGGTGGGGACCATCCGCCCTCTTGTTTGGCCCCCCTTCCGGGGTGGAACACCTGCTCAAACATATCCGCCAGCAATTTGATCCGGCCATTCATCCGGTGGGATACGCCGGGCGGGAAAGCATTGCCGGATTGGTTTCCTATCCGGATGAGGACGCCATCTCGGTCTTTCTAAGGGACAACCCCGTTTCCTGCGCGGTGGTCATTGTGGACAACAAACTGGATCAAATGAGCTTTTCCCACATTATGCGGAGTTTTCGCTACGTCATTCTGATACCGCTGGAAACTCTGGCCGGCACCACGCCGGTTCTGGGCAATCCCATTTCTTTTGGTACCGCTTTGGGATTCATGCCCTCCCAGAATCTGCTCGATCACAAGCGTGCTCTGCTCAAACGTCTGTGCGACATTGTCTGCTCCCTGATCGGACTCGTTGTGCTTTCCCCTGTTTTCGTCCTCATCTCCCTGTTTATCGTTCTGGAATCACCGGGCAATCCCTTTTTCCGCCATCGCCGCATCGGTGTCCAGGGACGATCCTTTTCCTGCTACAAATTCCGCTCGATGCACCGGGACGCGCAGGCCACTCTCGACAAGCTGCTGGAATCCAATGCCGATTTGGCCATGGAATGGGAACAGGGTCAAAAACTGAAAAACGATCCCCGTATTACCCGCATCGGCCTTTTTCTCCGGCGTTCTTCACTGGATGAACTTCCCCAGCTCTTCAACGTGCTTCGGGGAGACATGTCGCTGGTCGGGCCACGTCCCATTGTCAGGGATGAAATTCCCCGTTACGGAGACACCTTTGCCCTCTATACCCGCGTCCGCCCCGGCATAACCGGTCTCTGGCAGGTTTCTGGACGTTCCGACACATCCTACAGCTACCGGGTTTCCCTGGACCGTTACTACATTTACAACTGGTCGCTTATGCTGGATATCCTCATCTTGCTCAAGACCATTCCGGTCGTTCTCGGAAAACGGGGAGCATATTGAGTTTCCTCCCTATAAACGCAAAAAAACCGGCGATGTTCTTCAAAACTTCTCGCCGGTTTTTTATTGTTCCAGAGAGCGGCATCGCATTTTTACTGATGACGGCCGGGAGCGGTTTGTTGACGGCCATTGGAGAAATGGGATTTGGGGTTGCCCTTTTCCCATGGCAACTGAACAAGCTCGTACAGACGGCGGACCTCAGTTCCGGAAAGAAACCGCCATTCGCCGGTCTGGAGAGACTCCAGTTTCAAAAAGGCAAAACTGACCCGTTTCAAGCGGCTGACAGAATAGCCAAGCGCTTCCATCATCCTGCGCACCTGCCGGTTCCGCCCTTCGTGAATCGTGATTTCCAGCCATGTATGCCCCGAGCTGTACCGCACATTGGCAACCGTCGCCGGTGCGGTCAAACCGTCTTCCAGCTGGACACCCCGCTCCAGACGCTCTGTTGCGGCTCGGTCGAGCGTGCCTCGTACCCGCACCAGATAGGTCTTGTTCACATGGAAGGAAGGATGCATCAGCCGGTGGGCCAGGGCTCCGTCATCGGTCAAAAGAAGAGCCCCTTCCGTCGTCATGTCCAGTCTTCCAACCGTAAAAAAACGTCCCGGAACATCGGCTATCAGACTGAAAACCACTGCCCGGCCTTCGGGATCGGAACGCGTACACATATATCCCGAAGGCTTGTTCAGCAGAATATAGCGTTTTTGCGACGCAGGCCGGGCAAGGGGACGGCCACACACCAGAATCCGCTGGCTTGAAGGATCGGCCTTGTCCCCCAGATGCGCGACAAGCCCGTCCACCGTCACCTCGCCACGCTCGATCCATGCTTCCGCTTCCCGGCGTGAGGCCAGTCCTGCGGCCGCAATGATTTTTTGCAAACGTTCTTTCATAACTTTTTCAGGTTTCCTGCTTCTTCAGCGTACCTGTTCTTTCCTTTCAATACCGGTAGTAGTCCGGCTTGAAGGGGCCGCCCACCGGCACTCCGATATAGTCGGCCTGTTTCTGGGTCAGTTTGGTCAAATGGGCATCCAGCTTGGCAAGATGCAGGGAAGCCACTTTCTCGTCCAGCTTTTTGGGCAGAACATACACCTGTTTTTCGTATTTGCCGACATTGCCCCACAACTCCATCTGCGCCATCGCCTGATTGGTAAACGACGCGGACATGACAAAAGAAGGATGTCCGGTTGCGCATCCTAGATTGACCAGGCGCCCCTTGGCCAGCAGGGTAATCCGGCGGCCATCCGGCCATTCGATCTGATCAACCTGAGGTTTGACTTCATGTACCTTCAGCGTCGGATCCTTGAAGAGCGAATCGACCTGGATCTCCGCGTCAAAATGCCCGATGTTGCAGACAATCGCCTCGTTTTTCATGCGATCCATATGGGCACGGGTGATAACCTCGCAGTTGCCGGTACAGGTGACAAAGATGTCGCCCCAGGTGCAGGCCTCGTCCATGTGCACGACCGGATAGCCCTCCATGGAGGCCTGCAATGCGCAGATGGGATCGATCTCGGTGACAAAGACCATCGCGCCCATTCCACGGAAGGCCTGGGCGCAGCCCTTGCCCACATCGCCGTACCCAAGCACAACGCACTTCTTGCCTGCCACCATGATGTCGGTAGCGCGCTTGATGCCGTCGATGAGCGATTCGCGGCAGCCGTAGAGATTGTCGAACTTGCTCTTGGTGACCGAGTCATTGACATTGAAGGCCGGAAAACGCAAGGCACCCGCCTTCGACATGTGGTACAAGCGATGTACGCCGGTGGTGGTTTCCTCGCTGACGCCGATGATTTTTTTCGCCATATCCCGCCAGTAACGTGGATTTTCATCGAGCATACTGTTGAGCATCTTGTCGATGATGGTCAGCTCCGCATTGTCCGTGGAGAGAGCCGGTTTTTCTCCGCTCCGCTCAAAATCGGCCTCCCGATCGGCGCCACGATGCACCAGAAGCGTCGCGTCACCGCCGTCATCCACGATAAGATCCGGCCCGCCGCCCGGAAAATCCAGCGCCCGGCGGAGGAACTGCCAGTACTCTTCCAGACTTTCTCCCTTGTAGGCAAAAACCGGGATTCCCCGTTTTACCATGGCGGCCGCAGCGTGATCCTGGGTGGAAAAAATGTTGCAGCTCGCCCAGCGCAGATCGGCGCCCAGGGCCAGCAGGGTTTCCATCAGCACGGCGGTCTGGATAGTCATATGCAGGGATCCGGTTATTTTGGCGCCAGCCAGCGGCCGGGATGCCCCGAACTCGGCACGCATCGCCATCAGGCCCGGCATTTCGTATTCGGCCATGGTTATTTCGTCGCGTCCCCATTCGGCAAGCCCCAAATCCTTCACAATGTAGTCATTTCCCTGATCCATGAAAAAGAATCTCCTTCTCTTGAACATCGTTGCAGATTACAAATATTTACGAAGAAAAAACATAAATGTTAAGGAATCAGGATATCATCAAATAGTGTTGCAAACAACGCGCTATTCCGTAAAAAGCCTCGCCTGTCCAACCGTTTGCTTCCAGGTTGACAGGATCGGCAAAATGCAAAAGAATATTCCCACAGGAGCCGGACACGGCCATGAGCAAGCGGCGATTGCCCGCAGAAAGGCCAATTGTTTATTCTTGTCCGATTTCCCAGTCAGAAAGGAGAGAAAAATCATGAGATCGCTGTTCGCCATACTGATGCTGCTGCTCCCCGCGACGCTTTGCGCCGCTCCGGCGCCTTCCCAGATGATGGACGCCTTTAGCAAGGATTTCCCGACCTTGCCTGCCGATGAAATTCACGAGACCGCCATCAGCGGAATCTACGAGGTTGTCTCCGAAGACCAAATTTTCTACTACGCGCCGGAAAGCCACCAGCTTCTGACGGGCAATCTTATGACCATGACCGACAAAACCACCTGGAAAAACCTCACCGACGAGAGAATCCAGCAGATAATGGAAGAACGGATCAAAAACATTTCGCTCAAGGAAGCTCTTGTCATCGGCAACGGGCCGCATACCGTCATCGAGATTACCGATCCGGACTGCTCCTATTGCCGCAAGGGTTCGAATTTCTTCCGGGATCGCACAGATGTCACCCGCTATATTTTTTTCAAGCCGCTGAAAATGCATCCCCGGGCCATGACCAAGGCCATCTGGATCCTCTCTTCAAAAAATCCGGCAGAGGCCTACGAAGCCGCTTTTTCGGGCGAATACGACGACGAACAGAAACCCTTGCCCGAGCATCAGGACAACGGCCGTTTTCTGCGCCAGATGCAGGCCATAGCGCCGCTCAAGGTCAGCGCGACTCCCGCCTACTGGGTGGATGGGCACTATATCAGCGGCAGCAACATCAAGGCCATCCTGTGGCTGCTTAAAACGCCGCTTCCCGCAGACGAACAAAAAGCTGATCCCAAAACGGCGGCGGATCAGCCCAAACAATAAAGCGTCCCTTTCCTTTTATGGAAACACTAAAAAGCCGGAAAAGCTGCCAGCCACAAACTGGTTGTACGCTTTTCCGGCTTTATTTTTGTTCCACTTTCCAGCTTTTACCGCCGTTTCTTTTTACCGCTGTTCTTTAACAGGTCGGCAAAAGTGCCCATGCTGGATCCCGACGGCTTTTCGACATAGGAAGCCGGTAAGGCTTCTTCCACTTCCTGGGCTTCTTCATTGACCTGCGCATCGCCTCCAATTGGAACCAGTGCGATCCGGCGCTGATCGCGATCGATCTTCTCGATGGAAACAAGCACTTCCTGCCCAACTTCCAATACATCTTGCGGATGCTTGACCGCCTTGCCGTTCCCCAAACGCGACAGCTTGGAAACATGAATCAGGCCGTCAATGCCCTCGCCCAGGGCAACAAAGGCCCCAAACGGTGTGAGCCGCACCACTTTGCCCGCGTAGCGGCCGCCCTCGCGGAAGTTGAGATCCACCATGCTCCAGGGATCGGCCAGCGTATCGCGAATGCTGAACGAGAAACGATTTTTCTCCCAGTCGCAGTTCTTGATGGCCACTTCCACTTCCTGCCCGACCTGCAGAACGGAGTTGATGTCTTCCACCCGGCCGTAGGTAATTTCCGAAATGGGCACCAAACCTTCGATTCCGCCAATATCCACAAAGGCCCCAAAATCGCGGATATTCGTCACCACGCCCTTGACAGTCTGGCCAACCGCAAGCGTCTCCTTGAGCTCTTCACGTTTGCGGCGCTGTTCCTCCTCGGCCAGCACCCGGTGGGAAACCACGACATTGCGTCCCCGTTCGCCAAACTGGGTAATCTTGAAGGAGAAGGATTGTCCCAGGACTTCTTCGGGAGCCACCTGCCGCCGGATGCCCAGCTGTGAAAAGGGGCAGAAGGCGCGTACGTTGCCAGGCAAACGCACTTCGTAGCCGCCCTTGATCTCTTTTTCGATCTTGCCTTCCACCGGAATGCCGCTGCGCCAGGCTTCCTCCATCTGCAGGGCCCCTGCCGCGCCGCCCAGCTTCGAGGTAAAGCGCATCTCTCCGCCGGAGGAGGAAAGGAAGTAGACCTGCACGGTGTCGCCCACCGCAACCGACATCTCGCCTTCCTCATTTTGCAATTCGTGGATATCCAGGATCCCTTCGCCCTTTTGTCCGGTGTCCAGAAAAGCCCAATCGTTGTTGAACTGCAGAATCTTCGCCGAGACTTTCTGCCCGGGCGTCAGCCGCACCGCGCGGTTTTTCAGACTCTCTTCCAGCAAGGCGGCAAAACTTTCCTCCGTCTCCTGACCGTCCTCTTCTCCATCCATCAAAACCTTGTCCTCGTCCATACTTTTTTCGCCTCATCACAAGAGTTTCCAACGGCGCTTTTCACCGCGGTCTTTTCCTCTCTTTCGGGGAAAAGGAAAAACAAAGTATTTCATCCGCCGCGAGGTTTTTCAATCGCTTTCTCCCAAAAGGTGCCGTCTTGTCATCTCCGCCAGATCGATACGGCGCAGGGGCAAATGCCGAAGTGCCATAACTTCGCGGACTTCACCGGCAATGCGCCGTACCGCCATCACGACATCTTCCACATCCGAAAGCGCGCCATGCGCTTCACGAAACCGCAGCACCTCGCCGGTGACCCGCCGCAACAGATCCGCCTCATCCAAAGGATAGACCAGATCCGGCTCTTCTTCTTCGCCAGCCTTCTCCGCCTCGAGCCGTTTTCGCTCTTTCTGTTCCTCTCCCATCATGCGTCCACTCCCCGCAACCGCACATCCGGCACATGGCGCCGTGCCCGTTCCGCCAGATGCAGCATGGTTTCCCGGCTATAAGGCTCCTTGAGCTGCCACGTTTCTTCCATCGCGTGTTCCGCGGCGAACTGCTGCAAAAACCAGCAGGAAGCGCCCTGTATCAATTCACCGATACTGTCGATTTCACGTTCCGTCACAAGGCCGGGCACGCAGGTGGTTCGCAGTTCACGTGCCGTTTCCGGAAGTTCAAGCACCAGGCGGATGCTTTCACGCAGATTCGCGGCATCTTCCGGCCCGCCGCCCAGCTCGGTATACCGCTCGGGAGCGGTTTTTACATCCAGCGCCACCGAATCGATCAGCCCTTCGTCAAGCAAAGCCTTGAGAATTTCAGGACGCAGGCCGTTGGTATCCAGCCTGATGTGCAGCGGCAAAGCGCGCAGTTTGCGCAAAAAAGCGGGCAGTTCTGGGGTAAGCGTCGGTTCCCCGCCGGACATCACCACCGCATCCACAAAAGGAATACGTTCCCGCAAAGTGGCCAGCAGATCCTCTTCCGCAAAGGGGGCAAGCTGCTCCGGATGCCGCACCAGCGCCGCGTTATGACAAAAGGGACACTTCAGATTGCAGCCGCCCCAGAAAACGATGGAACTGATGTGCCCCGGGCAGTCAAGCAGACTGGTCCCCTGAAATCCCCGTATCGGCATCCTGATTTCCCTTCACGCCGCAAATATTTGGCACATACTCCTTGCGTTCGGCAAATTCTTCCTTCTTTCCCTTGTTCCACTGCTGAACCGGACGGAAAAATCCGACCACACGGGAATAGACTTCTGTTTTCTCACTGCATTTTTCCTGGCTCATGTTTGTTGCTCCTTCTTTTTCGGAAAGTTGTTATCCGTTGGGGAGCGGCATGAAGTTCATGCCGCCCCGGAAAAGATCTTCTAGTTGCTGACCGCCTGGGCCTCGCGTCCGTAGGGACATTCGAAATGGGCGCCGGGAATATATCCATGCACCGGGCAGATGGTGAAGGTCGGGCTGAGCGTGAAGTAGGGCAGCCGGAACTGTTCCGCAATACGACGCACCAGAATCTGGGCGGTGCGCCAGTCTTCCAGCCGCTCGCCCAGGAAACCGTGGAATACGGTACCGCCGGTATAGAGCGTCTGCAGAGCGTCCTGATGGGAAAGCGCCTCCCAGAGATCATCGGTGCAGCCCACCGGCAGATGGGTCGAGTTGGTGTAGTAGGGCTCATTGTGCCCCGCAGTGATGATATCGGGATAGAGCTGTTTGTCCTTGCGGGCCAGCCGGTAACTGGTGCCCTCTCCCGGCGTCGCCTCCAGATTGAACAGATGCCCCGTCTCCATCTGGAAGGTTTTGAGCTGCTCGCGCATGAAAGTTAAGGTCTCTATGGCGAAGGCCTTGCCCTCGGGAGCATCGATGCCCATCCCCAGCAAATTGCGGCAGGCCTCGTTCATGCCGATAATGCCAATGGTCGAAAAGTGGTTGTCCCAGTAGCGGCCAAACCGTTCGTGAATGCCGGACAGATAGAAACGGCTGAAGGGGTAAAGTCCCTCGTCGGTAAAACGCTCCAGCTGCTTGCGCTTGATGACCAGCGATTCCTGGGCCAGCCGCATCAGATCGGTGATGCGCTCAAAGAATTCCCCCGAAGTTTTCGAGAGGTAGGCCGCCCGGGGCAAATTGAGCGTCACCACACCGATGGAACCGGTCAGCGGATTGGCACCGAACAGCCCGCCTCCCCGGCGCCGCAGTTCACGGTTGTCCAGCCGCAGGCGGCAGCACATGGAACGGGCGTCCTCCGGATCCATGTCGGAGTTGATGAAGTTGCTGAAATAGGGAATGCCGTACTTGGCGGTCATCTCCCAGATGGGCCTGAAGCGCGGACTCTCCCAGTCCAGATCCTTGGTGATGTTGTAGGTCGGTATGGGAAAGGAAAAAATCCTCCCGGAATAGTCGCCGTCCATCATGATTTCGCAGAAGGCGCGGTTGAACATGTCCATTTCCGGCTGGAAATCCCGGTAGCAGGCGTCCTGCAGCTCACCGCCGATGATCACCGCCTCCCTCCCCAAAGCGGAGGGCGGGGTGATATCCAGCGTGATATTGGTGAACGGTGTCTGGAACCCCACCCTCGTCGGCACGTTGACGTTGAAGATGAACTCCTGGATCGCCTGCTTCACTTCGGAGTACTTCAGTCCGTCGTAACGGATGAAGGGCGCCATGAGCGTGTCGAAGTTGGCAAAGGCCTGAGCGCCTGCTGCCTCGCCCTGCAAGGTGTAGAAAAAGTTCACCGCCTGCCCCAGTGCCGTCCGGAAATGGCGCGGCGGGCCGCTCTGCACCTTGCCATAGGCGCCGGCAAAACCTTTGAGCAGCAGATCCCTCAGATCCCAGCCGCAGCAGTACACCGAAAGCATCCCCAGATCGTGCAGATGAAAGTCGCCGTTGACATGGGCATCGGCGATATAGGAGGGGTAAATCTTTTCGAGCCAGTAACGGCTGGTAATGCCGGAGGCGATATGGTTGTTCAGGCCCTGGAGGGAATACCCCATGTTGGAGTTTTCGTTCACCCGCCAGTCTTCCTGTTTGAGATAGGAGTCTACCGACTCGATGGAGCGCCGGACAAATTCGCGGGCGCCCCGCATTTTTTCGTGCTGATCACGGTAGAGAATGTAGGCCTTCGCCACCTTGGCGTGACCGTTTTCGATAAGGCACTTCTCTACCAGATCCTGTACGTTCTCCACTGTCGGGATCCGGTCGTCCTTGTAAAAGATCTCCAAAAACTCCACTACCTGATGCGCAATCTGGCGCGCCTTTTCCAGATCGCGCCCGCCGACCGCCCGAACCGCCTTGAAAATCGCCTGCGCAATCTTTTCCTCTTCGAAGGGCACCAGACGCCCGTCCCGCTTACGGATAAAATCCAGCATGACCGTCATCCATTCTCTATTTTATTTATTTCATGAGGTGGATGCTATAATCCACCCTTAGGGGTGGATTATAGCATCCAGCAGGACGGAATACAAGATATTGATATACAATTTGGAACAGTATACCATATCTTGTGGAAAAACCGGTTGGAATGCTGTGGAAAAACTGGGGAAAAAAGAGTATGTTGGTATTAGAATTTTGCTTCATACCCCTGAAAAAAAGACGGTACAGCCGTCACGAAAGGTCTTCTTCTCATGCGAACGATGCCGCTGCTTGTCCTTGCAACTCTTTTGGGATTGGGTGTCCCCTCTTGGGCCTGGTACCCAAGTGACGCCCGTGATTCCTATTTTCCGGAAAAAAATCCGGCGCCCATTATCGGCCACAACAAGTACACAAATATCGACCCCGAGAGCACGCTCATCGATTTGGCCTACGAGGCAGGCCTGGGTTATGACTCGCTCGCCAACGCCAACCCC
>JAFZPK010000052.1 GCA_017552515.1 Deltaproteobacteria bacterium
CCAGGGAATACCCTAAAGAAGTTACAGATCTTGATGTTTAACTCAACAGAGTTGAGAGCGGAGAGTTAAGAGTGGAGATATGTTTGGCTCGCACAATGAATACAGTGAACGGAAAGCACACTATATATCTCAACTCTCAACTCTCTTGCTGATTCCTATCCCTTCTTTTTCTCCCGATATTCCCCCGGCGTGATCCCGGCGATTTCCCTAAACACGCGGGCGAAATGGCCCTGACTGGAAAAGCCCAGGTACAGGCCGATAGTAGACACGGTTTTGTCCGTATAGCGGAGGAGGCGCTTGGCCTCCTCTATTTTTTCGTTGCGAACGAAGGTGGCCAGGGGGATGCCCGCCTCCTGGGTGAAGCGCCGGGAAAGATGCTGGCGGCTCAAAAAGCAGTATTCGGCGATCTGGTCGGTGGTGATGGCCTCGGAAAGATGACGCTGCACATAGTTGGCAACCGTGCGCACCAACTCGGTCGCGTCATGCCCAAGGCGCACCCGCTCCACCTGTCGGGTGTAGTAAAGCACCATATCGTAGTAAAGCCGGGTGATCCGGTGAATATCCGTCACCATTTCGCACTGCTGGATATAGGCGTCGCTGCTGGTGAGGGCGTCCTCCACGTCCATGCCGCCCCGGATGGCTGCCCGGCAGGCTTCGGCAGTGGCGACGATAAAGGTATTTTTCGCCTGGCGCATTTGTTCCCGTGCCATGACGCCGGGACGCACGGCAGGCGCGTCCTGCACGAAGGCTTCCAGCGCAGCCACGTCCCCCTTGCGGATGATGTTCATGAGCGTCTGCTCCACGGCCAGGGAATTATGGAGCGCTTCCGAAGTATTCTCCATTTCGGCCATGCGCTGTTCCGCCTGGGTTTCCTCCAAGGCAAAGGTCGTTCCCATGTCGCCTACGATGTCGCTCAGGTTCAGCTTTTCCCCGTTCACCATAAAGTTGATGGCGCACATCATCTGCATCATGCTTTCCAGCGGCAGGCGGATGATCTGCTTCATGGCGGCCAGGAATTCCTGTGCATCGTCCGGGCGGATGTCCAGTTCAAAGGCCATCTCCTTCAATTCCTGATCCTGGGCGGCGGTCTGCCTGCTGGGGCCCACGACCACGCGGGTGCTTCCGCTGACCACCACGCCGTAATAAAAGAAGCGCGGGGTCACATAAAAGCCCACATGATCGGCGATGGAAAGGATCTCCTTTTGTGCCAGCGTGACCGGGTCTTTGGGCAAGGCAACCAGGCTGTGGAAATATGTCATTTTTTCCCCCTCGTACAGCCGAACCGGGATGCCGGACAGATTCCCCACCATGGTACAGAGATACGTCAAATCCTCTTTCTTCATTTCGTGTTTCCTCCGATTGAGACAAATTATAAGCGAATTGCGACAAATCTGCAATACTTTCAGAAGAAAAACTGGTACAATCATTCTGTCAATCAGTTTGCTTTCTATTGCTTGGAAGGGGGACAAAACCGTGAAGAAGGGCAACAAAGGGAAAATCATTGCCATCGCCCTGCTGCTGATCGCGGCTCTGGCGGTGAACATCGCTTGCAGTACGCTCAATCCCATGATCACATCCTGGATGGGCGTGAACCTGAATCCGCTGCTGACCGGCAAGAAATCCGTGGAAAGCGCGGAGATTTTGAGTGTGGCCGAAGCCACCGAGCAAAGCCTTGCCATGGCCGAAAAGCTGGAGAACGAAGGGATCGTTCTGCTGCGGAACGAAAACAGCGCTTTGCCCTTGAAAAGCGGAACCAAGGTCAATCTGTTCGGTTACGCTTCCATTGATCCCATTTACGGCGGCACAGGCAGCGGCAGCGGCGATACCTCCGCCAATGTGGACGTTGTGAAGGGCCTCACCAACGCGGGTTTGCAGGTCAACGACCAGTTGGTGACTTTCTATAAAAATTCCGGCGTCAGCCGCGCCAAGCAGGGCGGCTATACCGGCTCCAACTTCACCCCGGCGGAAGTGTCCGCGGACAAGTATACGGATGGTTTGCTGCAAAGCGCCCGCTCCTATGCTGATGTGGCGATCCTGGTCATTTCCCGGATCGGCGGCGAGGGCGGCGACCTGCCCATGGATATGTACGCCGCTGGGTACAGCAAGACGGATGACGGGCGGCACTATCTGGAATTGACCCAGGATGAAGAAGAACTCCTGGACATCATCAAGGGGCAGAACTATGAGAAGGTGATCGTCCTCATCAACTCCTCCAACGCCATGGAGCTTGGCTTCGTGGAAGGCGTGGACGCGGCACTCTGGATCGGCAGCCCCGGCGCGGTGGGCTTTAACGCGGTGGGGAAAGCGCTGACCGGCGAAGTGAACCCCTCCGGCCGTCTCACCGATATTTACGCCTACGATCTCACCACTTCTCCCGCCTATTACAATGCGGGCAGCTTCACCTACGGCAACCTGAAACGCAATTACGTGGAATACGCCGAGGGCATCTACGTGGGCTACCGCTATTATGAAACGGCAGCTGCTGACGGGTTTATCGACTATGAAAGCACCGTTCAATATCCCTTCGGCTATGGCCTTTCCTACACCACCTTCGCCCAGTCCATCGAGAGCTTTGTGGATGGCGGCGGGAACATCATCATGCAGGTGAAGGTGACCAATACCGGCAATGCCGCAGGCAAGGATGTGGCGCAGGTCTACTATACCGTCCCCTATACCAAAGGCGGCATCGAGAAAGCG
>JAFZPK010000053.1 GCA_017552515.1 Deltaproteobacteria bacterium
CGCCTCGTGCCGCTCCAGCCGTCCAGGCTCCTGCGGCCCGTTCTGCCGCCACACATACAGAGTCAGATTCATCATCATCTCCCACATTCACGATTGCCGTTCTCGCCGGCGTACATTTTACTTGTAGCTTCTTACCGCAAGCTTGACATTCTCAAAGGCCAACGGCTCCACGTGCCGCACCGGCAGCGTTTCCTCCCCCCGATATTCCCAGGCGGCGACATGGGCGAAATGCTCATCGTCACGCAGTGCCTCACCGTCCTTTGTCTGGTGTTCCACCCGGAAATGTCCGCCGCAGGACTCGTCGCGCTCCAGCGCATCCCGCACCAGGAGTTCCGCGAAATCCAGAAAATCTTCCAGCCGCAGGGCCTTTTCCAGTTCCTGGTTGAGCCTGTCCGCGCCTCCCGGTACCCGTACATTTTTCTTAAATTCGGCCCGCAAACGCGGAATCTCCGCCAGAGCTTCGCACAAACTCTCCCTGCTGCGAGCCATGCCGGCCTTTTCCCAGAGCAAATGTCCCAGCTCACGGTGCAGATCATCCACCGTACGCTGCCCTTTCATTTCCAAAAGCCCGGCGATTCGTGCCCGGCACGCGGAAAGCGCATCGACGCAGGAGGGATGATCGGGATGAACTTTTCCCGGTGTCGTCCCCGCAAGATAGTTGCCGATGGTGTTGGGCAGCACGAAGTAACCATCCGCCAGGCCCTGCATCAGCGCGCTGGCCCCCAGCCGGTTGGCGCCATGATCGGAGAAATTGGCCTCGCCCAGCACAAACAGCCCCGGAAGGTTACTTTGCAGGTTGTAATCCACCCACAGACCGCCCATGGTGTAGTGCGGCGCGGGATAGATACGCATCGGTGCCGCATATCCGTCTTCACCGGTAATCCGTTCGTACATCTCGAACAGATTGCCGTAGCGTTCCTGCACCACGTTTCGTCCCAGCCGCCGAATGGCGTCCTCAAAATCCAGATAGACACCACGTCCGCCCGGTCCCACACCACGCCCGGCATCACACACCTCCTTGGCGGCACGCGAGGCGATGTCACGCGGGGTAAGATTGCCATAGGCGGGGTAACGCCTTTCCAGATAGTAGTCGCGTTCATCTTCCGGAATCTGTGCCGGAGGACGGGTATCACCCGCCACTTTGGGCGCCCAGATGCGGCCATCGTTGCGCAGGGACTCCGACATCAGGGTCAGCTTGGACTGATAGGGACCGGCCGCGGGAATGCAGGTGGGATGGATCTGGGTATAGCAGGGATTGGCAAACAAGGCGCCGCGCCGGTAGGCGTGCCACGCGGCGGAAACGTTGCATCCCATGGCATTGGTGGAAAGATAGTAGACGTTGGCGTAACCTCCGGTCGCCAGCACCACGCAGTCCGCAGTCCAGGCGGAAAGCTCCCCGGTGATCAGATGACGCGTCACAATGCCTTTGGCCTCGCCGCCCACCACGATCAGATCCAGCATTTCCGTGCGGGTGTGCAACGCCACCTTGCCGTCGTGAATCTGGCGCGACAGGGCGTGATAGGCGCCCAGCAGCAGCTGCTGGCCCGTCTGTCCGCGGGCGTAGAAGGTACGCTGCACCAGAGCGCCGCCAAAGGAACGGGTGGCCAGATAACCCGCGTAGTCACGGGCAAAAGGCACGCCCTGCGCCACGCACTGATCGATGATCGCCCCGCTCAATTCCGCCAGACGATAGACGTTGGCCTCGCGCGAACGGAAATCCCCGCCCTTTATGGTATCAAGAAACAGCCGGTACACACTGTCGCCGTCGTTACGATAGTTCTTCGCGGCGTTGATCCCCCCCTGGGCGGCAATGCTGTGCGCCCGGCGGGGGCTGTCCTGATAACAAAAAACATCGACATGGTAGCCCATCTCGCCCAGAGTCGCGGCGGCGGAAGCTCCCGCCAGGCCGGAGCCCACCACGATAACCTTGAAACGCCGCCGGTTGGCCGGGTTGATCAGCCGGGAGTCACGCAGATGCCGCTCCCATTTCTGTTCCAGCGGCCCGGAAGGAATTTTGCCATCCAGAACCATTGTCCTTACTCCTTGCCCCCGAAAAGGGAAAGTTCAGTCACCGACAACATAGATCGCGGTGATTTCGCCGAAATAACTGATGTGCGCATCCGGTTTGGAACCCGCATGAGTGCCTGACGCACCCGCCGGATAGAAGCGCTGTTTGATGTCGTCGCCCAGCAGGGCCAGATCCTGCGGCTGCCGGTAGATCACCCGGCATTCCAGCGTCAGCGGGAACTCCTTGATTGCGGGCACGGAAACCGTGTCCGGCTCGACCAGCGTCAGCGACGCTTCCCGCACCTTGTCGATGTTCCGCCCGCTCTGGCTGCCGCAAACCTCAAGGATACGCCTGTCGAAGGGCCCCACCGGGACATTGACGGTAAACTCGGGATTCCTGTCCAGCAGTTCCCGGGTGTAGCGGCTCTCCCGCACATAGGTGACAAAGACCGGCTTGCCCCAGTTGATGCCGAAGGTTCCCCAGCCGATCACCATGCTGTTCACCCTGTCGTCCGCCTTTGTCGTCAGCAGAATCCCCTGGGGAAGCATCCGCAGAATGGAGCCCGCGGCCTCTTCCAGTTGCATGGAACGTTTGTTCATGCGGTGTTCTCCTGTTCCTGTATTTATGGATAACTCCCCCAGTCCGCGTCGCGGACAGCCCCATCTGAAAGGGAATGGCCCGAAGGGGCAGGGGGGAGTTACTGAGCTCCTAAAACCCGCCCAGCGCCCACAGCGGAATGAACGCGAAACCCGCTGCAAGCGCAAGGGCCGCAAACAGCCCCAGCCGCGCAATGACCGGCAACGTATGATCGTTGTTCAGGCCGAAAGTCTGACAAAGCGACTGGAGACCGTGCGCCAGATGGCAGAAAAGCGCCGCCATCGCGCCGATGTAGACCAGCGCCCGCAGGGGATGCCGGAAATTCTCCGTCACCATGAGAAAGACATCCGGCCGTCCCGCGCCATCCAGCGCATGGGAAGCTTCCGGCCAGAGCAGGCGCAACGTGAAGTGCGCAAGGTGCAGGACAATGAAGGCCAGCAACGCCAGGCCACTCCAGATCATGGTTTGCGAGGCGAAGGTCGCGGCGCGCCGGTTCCGGACCGCATATTTTTCCGGACGGGCGCGGCGGTTCTCCAGCGTGAGCCAGATGCCAAAGCCCACGTGCGCCGCAAGCAGCACAGCCAGGCCCAACCGGGCAACCCAGACCAGCGGTCCCAGCCGATGCAGGGTGGCCGCATAGGTGTTGAGCGCGTCGCTTCCCGCAAAGAGCGTGGTGTTGCCCAGCAGATGCACCACCAGAAAAGCCGCCATCGCCAGACCGGTCAGCGCCATGAACAGCTTGCGCCCCACGGGATTTTTGATCACGTTTACCAGCCGCATCGTTTCTCCCTCTCTCTATGGAAAAAATAATCGATTCCGTAAAAAACAGCGCCGTCTTTTGGCAAATGCCCCTTCCCTCTTTTCATCTCTTCCATATAAGATGCAAAAAGCGATCGGCAAAACCGTCATGGGACATCGTGGACACCACACGTATGGATTTGTAATCTTCCACTACGTGTCCGTAATTCTCAACAACAATTTTTGCAAAAGGGGCAAGCGCCATGCTGCACTTCGAACTGCTTCATCAGGACCTGAACGCCCGCCACGGGCGTCTGAGCACCACTCACGGCACGGTGGAAACGCCGGTCTTCATGCCGGTCGGCACTCACGCCGCGCT
The DNA here is from genome assembly GCA_017552515.1 of Deltaproteobacteria bacterium. GTDB lineage: Bacteria > Desulfobacterota > Desulfuromonadia > Desulfuromonadales > JAAYDE01 > RGIG7977. The sequence continues at coordinate 3,723 of JAFZPK010000053.1, forward strand.
GAAAGCGCTCACCCCCGATCAGGCCGCGGCAACCGGCGCGGGAATCATTCTGGCCAATACCTACCATCTGCATCTGCAGCCGGGTGAAGATCTGGTCCGCAAGGCGGGCGGCCTGCACCGCTTTACCGGCTGGAACGGTTCCATCCTCACCGACAGCGGTGGTTTTCAGGTGTTCTCCCTGCCGAAAAAAAACATCACGGAGGAAGGCGTCTTTTTCCGCCACGAAATCACGGGCGAGGAAATTTTTCTGGGACCGAAGGAATCCATCGCCATTCAAAACGCCCTGGGCGCCGACATCATCATGGCCTTCGACGAATGTATCCCCTACCCGGCCACCCACGCCTATGCCGCGCAGTCGATCCGCAAAACCCTGCGCTGGGCGGAAATTTGCCGGAATGTCCACAAAAATACCGAAAAGCAGGCGCTGTTCGGCATCGTGCAGGGCGGCGTCTACCCTGATCTGCGCAAGGCCTGCTCACAAGAGCTGACCGCACTCGATTTTCCCGGCTATGCCATCGGCGGCGTCAGCGTCGGCGAGGGGCTGGAACTGCTCAAGCAGGTGGTGGAATACACCTCGCCCTTTTTGCCGGAGAACAAGCCGCGTTACCTCATGGGCGTCGGCCTGCCGGAAGACATGCTGGAGGCGGTGGAACGCGGCATTGACATGTTCGACTGCGTCATTCCGACCCGTTACGCCCGCAGCGCGACGCTCTTCACGCGGCGCGGACGCATCCGCCTGACCCGCAAGAACTACCGCCGGGACTTCTTCCCGGTCGATCCCTCGTGCGACTGTTATTGCTGCCGCAACTTTACCCGGGCCTACCTGCATCACCTGTACGCCGCCAACGAGATCCTCTCCGCCACACTGGCCGCCATTCACAACGTCCACTTCTATCAAAATCTGATGAGGGAATGCCGGGCCGCCATCGCCGCGCGCCGCTTCCGGCAGTTCAAGGCGGAGTTTCTCGAAGAGTACCGGCGTCAGGAAAGCTGAAAGCGATGGAACCGACGTTGAGCAGAAAAAACGTGTAACTCTCGCAGCTGCGCATAAAAAGCCAAAGCACTGTCCTTTTTCAAGCCAGAGGAGAAGCGCATGTCTCCGGAAATCAGTGATCCCCTGCAGGCCGGTGTGCCCCTGCACGGCTTCCACCTCATTGAGGCCAGTGCCGGCACCGGCAAAACCCACAAGATCACCGATCTGTTCCTGCGGCTGCTGCTGCGCGAGCACTGGGAC
>JAFZPK010000005.1 GCA_017552515.1 Deltaproteobacteria bacterium
CTCACTCGAAAAAATCCTCGTCAATTTTCTTCAGGTACAACGTGTCTTCCACCCGGCAACCCACGCCGTAGCGGATCATCAGCCGCACCAGTTGCTTGCCATCGATAAGCACGATACGTTTGCTGAGCAGTTCGGCGGTTTTCCGGGCATCATCGGTGAACGTCGAAGTGGTGACAAAGAGCCCTTTGGCCGCTTTGAAACGGTCAAGCGAGCCGAAGAAATCCCGGATGGCCGACGAGCCCACCGTATTGCCGTTCACATAACGCTTGGCCTGCACATAGATGCGATCCAGACCCAAGGCATCCTGATCAATCACGCCGTCCACCCCACCGTCGCCGCTCCGCCCCAGAGAGCGGCCCGCCTCGGCGAGAGAGCCGCCATAGCCCATTGCCACCAGAAGCTGTACCACTAACCGTTCGAAAAAGGCCGGAGACTTGTCCAGAATCCGGTCCAGCAACTCTTGCCCCAGCGCGTCTTCCAACTCCGCATGAGCCGCGCGGATGATTTCGTCAGGCGTAATAATGGACGGGGGATCGGGCGACACATTTGGGCGGCCTTGGAATTCCCGAAATTCAGGAAATTGCTTGAGATAGTGGTCATCGATGTGGGACGGCTTTTCCTTTAGCACCGCCTTGCCACGCTCAGTGATGCGGTATTGCCCTCGTTGACTCCGTTCCAGCAAACCTGCCTTGCTTAAATAGGTTCGTGCCCAACCTACGCGATTCGCAATAACGGTTTGCCTACCGGACGGCAATAGTTGTTCCCGTTCCTCTGCGCTTAGATGAAACTCGTCCGCTAGTTTCTCGTACGTATCCGCATTTTTGATTTCCCCCTGTGCGGCTAAACGTAACAGAGGCAACATGAACATTTCATAGGTGGGAATAGCCATAATTCTTCCGCTCTCCTATTCAATTGCACAAGCGAATTTTCTCTCTCTTCGCTTGGAAATCCGCATCAGAGCAATATTTTTTGGTTTAAAAACCAGATATCAAATTTGTTAATTGTACTCACAAACAACTCGCACGTTTCAAAGGGAAAAGGCCACTGTCTTTCCGGTAGTTGAATTTTATACAACATCTTACCAATCAAGTCTCTTGACACTTTGGATGTTATTGATAAATTTCGTCAATCCACGATTCATGGGCGTCCAACACAAAGGCGGTTACCTTTATGAACATCTGCGAGATATTCATCCGCCGCCCGGTCATGACCACACTGGTCATGCTGGCCCTGGTCATTTTCGGCATCAGCAGCTACCGGCTGCTGTCGGTTAGCGATCTGCCCAATGTCGATTTCCCCACCATCGTGGTGACCGCCGATCTGGACGGCGCCAGCCCGGAAACCATGGCTTCCTCGGTAGCAACCCCGCTGGAACGCCAGTTCTCCACCATCGCCGGCATCGACTCCATGACCTCCACCAGCGCCCTGGGACGCACCTCCATTACCTTGCAGTTTTCGCTGGATCGCGACATTGACGCAGCAGCTCAGGATGTCCAGTCGATGATCTCGCGCGCCCAGCGCCGTCTGCCGGACGACATGACCAACCTGCCCTCGCTGCGCAAGGCCAACCCCGCGGATCAGCCGGTGCTGGTTATCGCCGTCAGCTCGCCGACCCTGCCACTCTACGTGGTCAACGAGTACGCTGACACGCTGGTTGCGCAACGCATCTCCATGATCAACGGCGTAGCGCAGGTCCAGGTGTTCGGCGCACAGAAGTACGCGGTACGTGCCCAGCTTGACCCCCGCGAGCTGATCTCCCGCCAGATAGGGCTGGACGAAGTGCAGGAGGCCCTGAAAGCCGGCAACATCAACCTGCCGACCGGCAAACTGGAAGGCAAACAGCGCTCCTTCACCATCCGGGCCAGCGGACAGCTCTACACGGCGGAAGCCTACCGGCCGCTCATCGTTGCCTACCGTAACGGCCATCCCGTGCGGAGGGAGGCGCTAGGACGCGTCATCGACAGCGTGGAGAACCTCAAAACCGCCAACTGGTTCAACGACCAGCGCGGCATTCAGCTGGCCATCGATCGCCAGCCCGGCACCAACACCGTGGAGCTGGTTGACCGCATCCGCGAGCTGCTGCCGCAGCTGCGCGAGCAGATCCCCGCCTCCATCCGGCTGGACACACTCTACGACCGCTCCGTCTCTATCCGCGACTCGATCAACGAGATCAAGTTCACCTTCCTGCTCTCCATCGTGCTGGTGGTGCTGGTGATCTTCATCTTCCTGCGGGATATTTCCGCCACCGTCATCCCCAGCCTGGCGCTGCCCATCTCCATCGTCATTACCTTTGTAGTAATGTACCTGTGCCACTACAGCATCGACAACTTCTCGCTGCTGGCAATCATCCTTGCCGTGGGCTTCGTGGTGGACGACGCCATCGTGGTGCTGGAAAACATCGTACGGCACATGGAACAGGGCGCCACCCCCTGGCAGGCCGCACTGGACGGCTCAAAGGAAATCGGCTTCACCATTCTCTCGATGACGCTATCGCTGGTGGCGGTTTTTATCCCGGTGCTGCTGATGCGCGGCATTCTGGGACGCCTGCTCACCGAATTTGCGGTGACCATCAGCGTGGCGATTCTCGCCTCGGGCTTTGTATCCTTAAGCCTGACGCCGATGCTGTGCAGCCGTTTCATGCGCCCCGTGACCGAAAAAAAGCACGGGCGGCTCTACCAGCTCTCCGAACGCTTCTTCGACAGCATGCTGCATCTGTACGCAGTTTCCCTGCGCTGGGTGATGCGTCATCCGCGCAGCGCACTGACGGTCACCGCGCTCTCGCTGTTGGCGACCATCTGGATGTTCGCCGTCATTCCCAAAGGCTTTCTCCCCAGCGAGGATATCGGTTTCCTGAGCGCCTTTACCGAGACCCGTCAGGGCATCTCCTTTGAGGCGCTGAAGGAAAACCAGCAGATCATCGCCCGGATCATAGGCAACGATCCCGCGGTGGAAGGCTACCTCTCCACGGTCGGCCCCACCTATGCGAGCCCGGCCAACAATACCGGCCGCCTCAACATCAAGCTGAAAGAACGCGAAAAACGGGATCTGAAGGCCGACGGCGTGCTCAGGCGCCTGCGCGCCAAATGCGCCGGCATTCCAGGCATCCGCATCTTTTTGCAGAATCCGCCGCCGGTACGCATTGGAGGGCGCGCAACCAAGAGCCTCTACCAGTTCACCATGAAAAGCACCAATACCGACGAGCTCTACCAGCACGCTGTTACAATGGAACGCTCCCTTGCATCGCTGCCCATGCTCATGGATGTCACCAGCGATCTGCAGCTGACCGATCCGCAGCTGCACGTGGTCATCGACCGTGACCGCGCCGCTGCGCTGCAGCTCTCGGCGGAAAAAATCGAGCAAGCGCTGGAAGCAGCCTACAGCTCCAAGCATGTCTCCACCATCTACGCTCCCAACAACGATTACCGGGTGATCCTGGAACTGGATCCCGCCTATCAGGACGATCCCTCGGCGCTGTCGCTGCTCTATGTTCGTTCGGGAAACGGCAAGCTGATCCCCCTGAGTGAGGTGGCAGATTTGCAGACCACGGTGGGGCCTCTGACCATCAACCACTCTGAACAGTACCCCTCGGTGACCATTTCGTTCAACCTGCGCGCGGGCACGGCCTTGAGCGAAGCGGTGGACGCCATAGAACGGATCGCGCGCGAGCAGCTGCCGCCTTCCATCGTGACCGGCTTTCAGGGAACGGCACAGGCCTTCCAGGCCTCCTTTCGGGGCCTGTGGCTGCTGTTGCTGCTGGCCATTTTCGTCATCTACGTCGTGCTGGGCATTCTCTACGAGAGCTTCATCCATCCGCTGACCATCCTCTCCGGACTGCCATCTGCCGGTTTCGGCGCGCTGGCCACCCTGATGCTGTTCAGCATGGAGCTCAACATCTATGGCTTTGTCGGCATCATCATGCTCATCGGTATCGTCAAAAAGAACGCCATCATGATGATCGACTTCGCGCTGGAGGCGCAGCGGCGGGAAGGCAAGAGCAGCGCCGATGCCATCTTTGAAGGCTGCCTGGTGCGCTTCCGCCCCATCATGATGACCACCATGGCGGCCTTCATGGGCATTCTGCCCATCGCGCTGGGCATGGGCGCAGGTGCGGACGCCCGCCGGACGCTGGGCATGGCGGTCGCCGGAGGGCTGCTCTTTTCGCAGCTCTTAACCCTCTACATCACGCCGGTCTTCTATCTCTTCATGGAAAATGTGCAGAAATGGCTCCGGGGTAAATTTTCGGGGACAAGAGAATAAAAATCTCATGCCTTCACAATCCGCCACTCGTCAATCTGTTTCGTTTTCGTGCTGAAGTTTACGCCCAGCTTGAACAGCTTGCGCGGATCGGCCGCATAGGGAGCGGCGTAACCTTTCTCTTCCATTTGCTGCAAAGCCGCTTCCGCCGACTGATCCACTTTCAGCTCCAGCACATAGATGAAATCTTGCGTCTTGATCACCACATCCGAGCGTCCGCCCGCGACCGGATGTTCCACCTCGCAATAGAAGCCCACCAGACGAAAGATGGTGAACATGAGATTGCGGAAATAGATTTCGCCGGGTTTGCCCTGTTCGTAGGGGATATCCGCCAACAGAGCCTGCAGTTCCTCCATGAAGGCTTCGGGCCTGCCCTGACGAATATGCCCTATTATGCGGACAAGCAGGCTGTTGGTTGGTTGCTGGCCCTTGAAGACCTGGAACGGCAGGAGCTGCTTCAAAAAGCTGCGCTCCACTTCCTCGTTGGGAAAACGCAGATAGTAGTTGTCCATATCGTCGCAGTGATCGATGGTGAGGTAGCCGCTCTGGTAGAGAATGGGCAAAGGATTGCTGTCCAGAGTATCCAGCGCGTTAAATCCGGCGGCGTCAACCGGTTCGTTGGACAAGTTCTCCAGAGTGAAGTTTTCCCGCGCCAGCATTTCCACCAAAAAGGTTGGCGTGCCGGTTCCAAACCAGTAATCCATAAACTTTTTGCTGTTAAGTGTGCTCAACAGACTGAAAGGATTGTAGACTCTTTCGGCGTATTCCTCGAACAGATAGCCATCGTAACGGCGCTTCAAATGTTCTTTCGCCTCGTCAACGGAAATTCTGTTGCGCTGGGCTAGTTCTTCAATACCCACGGCAAAATATGTTTCCAGCTCCTGTTCTGTTATGCCGCACAGCGTGGCATAGTCGGCATTCATAGAAATATCGTCCAGATTGTTCAGATCACTGAAAATGCTGAGTTTGCTGAATTTGGTCACGCCGGTCAGCATGGCGAATCTGATGCAGGCATCGCAGGTTTTCAGATTGCCATATACACCCCGCAAAGTGGAACGATACATCTCGCGCAAAGGCTCGTTGCCGATAGCCTCCAGCAGCGGTTTATCATACTCGTCAATCAGGATGACCACCTGACGACCGGTCTGTTCGCAGGCGCGCTCAATAATGCTGGCAAAGCGCAGATCAACGCTACGCTCCGGTTCTGTGATGCCATATTGCATTTCCCAGCGTTTGAAATTCCAGTTCAGCCGTTCGATGAGATCTTCATAACAGTTGTACTCCTTGCCTCCCCAATCAAGGCGCAGCACCGGATGTTCCTCCGGGCAGCCTCCAGCCAAATCTGTTATGGCCAAGTTCTCAAACAACTCCTTTTTGTCCTGAAACCAGGCCGCAATAGTGGAGAGCAGCAATGACTTGCCGAAGCGGCGCGGGCGGCTTAAAAAGTAGTACTTACCGCGGTCGATGAGCTGCCAGATCAGCGCGGTCTTGTCCACGTACACGTAGCCACCGCGAATGACTTCGCCAAAGTCCTGAATGCCGACGGGGTATTTCATGGGCGCCTCCTTGGAGAACGAACATGTACCCGGCACAGCGCCGGTATAATGCCCGATCAATGCCAGAGATGAGAGCGGATGTAAAGAACGCCCGCCGGACGCTGGGCATGGCGGTCGCAAGAGGTTTGCTCTTTTCGCAGCTCTTAACCCTCTACATCACGCCGGTTTTCTATCTCTTCATGGAAAATGTGCAGAAATGGCTTCAAGGTAAATTTTCCCCCGCAAAAGAATGAAATCGGGGAAAAGAAGAAGCAACAGAGAAACGGCGGCCTTCAACGCGCCTGTGTTGGCCCCGTTTCTGACCGCCGTCATCAAACTAGAGTAAGCTAAGCGTTAGAATTTTTGCTAAAAGCCAGTTTTGTTGAGCCCGCGATATCGCTCGCAGCCTTCCTGATTCCCGTTATCACAGGCTTTGCCGAACCATTTCCTGGCAGTTCGCCTGTCCTGACGTACTCCTTTGCCTTGAGCATACAGTACGCCCAGGTTGAATTGGGCATCGGCATCCCCCTGCACGGCGGCCCTTTCCAACCACTCCCGAGCCATGGCGTAGTCCTGACGTGCGCATCGGCCCTTATAATACATGGAACCCAAGCCGCCCTGGGCTTGGACATTTCCCTGCGCGGCAGCCCTTTCGAACCATTCCCGGGCCCTGGCGCAGTCCCGCCGCACGATTCGGTCCTCATAATACATCGCGCCCAACCAGGCCTGGGCTTCTGCATTCCCCTGCACGGCGGCCTTTTCGAACAAGTCCCGGGCTTTGGCATAGTCCTGCAACACGCCCCGCCCCTCGGCATACATGGAACCCAGGTCGCATTGGGCATCGGCGTACCCCTGCGCGGCAGCCCTTTCCCACCATACTCGGGCCTTGGCATAGTCCTGTTGCACACCCCGGCCCTTCTCATACATGACACCCAAAAGGTACTGGGCTTCAGCGTTCCCCTGCGCGGCGGCCGCCTTTACCCTCTCCACAGTATCAGCGTCAATCGCAAGCACCTGCGCATTCGAAAACGCAAGCAACAACGGAACACTCACGACGCACAGTATTTTTTTCAGCATGACATATCTCCCTTATACTGGGGTGATCTCCTGAAACTTTTCGTTTTCAGAGAAAGAGGACGTCGTAGTCTTGATACATACTTTCGCCTCTATAGCATAAAGTGAGCGGTCAAAATAAAAAAAGCACCCGGAATCAATTTCCGGGTGCTCTCTTTTTTGTCTGGCGCGCCACGAGGAACTCGAATCCCCAACCTTCTGATCCGTAGTCAGACGCTCTATCCAATTGAGCTAGTGGCGCGAAATGTCAAACAAGGCGGGACTATCCATCAAACCGGAGAAATTGTCAACCCTTTTCTCCCATTTCTTGTAACGGTACCGAAAA
>JAFZPK010000054.1 GCA_017552515.1 Deltaproteobacteria bacterium
CATCGTGTTCAGCTCGAAGTTGCCGCTCAAGCCCCCGATGTTGACCGCCGCATCGTTGCCGATGACCTGCGCGCAGACCTGCAGCAGGCTCTCCGCCATCACCGGGTTGACCTTGCCCGGCATGATGGAGCTGCCCGGCTGTACCGGCGGGATCCGCAGCTCGCCCAGTCCGCAGCGTGGGCCGCTGCCCAGAAAGCGGATGTCGTTGGCGATTTTGAACAGGGACACCGCGGCGCTTTTCAGCGCGCCGCTGACCAGCACCAGGGCGTCACGCGCTCCCTGGGCTTCGAAGTGGTTGATCGCCTCCCGGAATTCGATGCCGGTATCGGCGGCGAGATGCCTGATGACTTTTGCAGCGAATTCGGGATGGGTGTTGAGCCCGGTACCTACCGCGGTTCCGCCCAGCGGCAGCTCGCGCAGCTGAAGGGCTGCCGTGGCGATCCGCTCGCCTGCCAGTTCCACCTGGCGGGCATAGCCGGAAAAGACCTGTCCCATGCGGATGGGAGTGGCGTCCTGCAGGTGGGTGCGCCCAACCTTGACCACATCGTCAAAGGCACGCGCTTTTTCCTCAAGCGTGCCGCGCATGGCGGAAAGCGCGGGAAGCAGATCGGTGGCGATGGAGCAGGCCGCGGCGCAGTTGGCGGCGCTGGGGATCACGTCGTTGCTGGACTGGCCGAAGTTGACATGATCGTTGGGATGCACCGCAAGGCCGGGTTTGAGCTGGCGGGCCCGGTGGGCGATCACCTCGTTGGCGTTCATGTTGGTGCTGGTGCCGGAGCCGGTTTGGAAGATGTCCAGCACAAAGTGCTTGTCCAGCAGGCCGTCCGCGACTTCCTGAGCCGCCTGCGCTATCACCTGGGCGCTTTCCGGGGCAAGCAGGCCCAGCTCCGCGTTGACTTCGGCGGCGTAACGCTTTATCAGGCCCAGAGCCCGCAGGAAGGCGCGAGGAAAGCGAAAGCCCGAAACCGGAAAGTTGTAGGCCGCGCGGGCGGTCTGCGCGCCGTAGAGCATCTCTTCCGGAACGTTCATTTCCCCCATGGAATCTCTCTCGATGCGGTTTGCCATCGTTTGCTTCTCCTTCACAAAAAAGCCCCGGATTTTTCGTTTTTCGTCATCCGGGGCTTTGGTTTTACGGTTTTTCCTGAAATTTTTCAGGAGCTTCGCTTAAAAAATCTTATTTGAAGTAGCGATCCAGCAAGCCCTTGAAGGCCTTGCCGTGGCGGGCCTCGTCGCGGGCCATTTCATGAACGGTGTCATGGATGGCGTCGAGATTGAGCTCCTTGGCGCGTTTGGCCAGGTCGGTCTTGCCGAGGGTGGCGCCATTCTCGGCATCCACACGCAGCTGCAGGTTCTTCTTGGTGGAATCGGTAATAACCTCGCCCAGCAGTTCCGCAAACTTGGCGGCATGTTCCGCTTCCTCGAACGCGGCCTTCTCATAGTAGGAGCCGACTTCCGGATAGCCTTCCCGGTACGCTACCCGGGCCATCGCCAGGTACATGCCGACTTCGCAGCATTCGCCCTGGAAGTTGGCGCGCAGGTCCTTCAGGATGTCTTCACGCACGCCTTTGGCGATACCGACGGCATGCTCGGCGGCCCAGGTCATTTCGCTATCCTGGCGCTGGAATTTTTCGGCGGGAGCCCTGCAGACCGGGCAGAACGGCGGGGGGTTGTCGCCTTCATGCACATAACCACAGACCATACATACGTATTTTGCCATTGTCTTTCTCCTTTGTTTTTTTCCGTACGTTGATTACTTCTCTTTTTTCTCTTCTTCCTGAAGCTTGAATTTGTCGGCCGGAGCCCTGCAAACCGGGCAGAACGGCGGAGGATTGTCGCCTTCATGCACATAACCGCAGACCAGACAGATGTACTTTGCCATGGTTTTTCTCCTTTTCGTTCAAGTGCGAAAGTTGTGGGACTTCTCTCGTTCTGGAAGAATCTTGACCAATATAGTCTTCTTTTCTGCGGACTGCAAGAAGTCCCTCCGGAATATTTACTTGACGCCGAAGATCACCTGATGCCCTTCTCCCGGAACCTTGGGCGTTCCAATGCTGATCCGTTTTTCCAGATCCGGGCTCAGCTTGACAAGCGCGTCCTTGAGGACCTGGGCCCGTTCCCGCGCCAACTGCCGCAGCGCGCTGTCGTCTTTCACAAAATGGGCTCGAATCTGCTCCAGCATCTCCTCGGCGGGCAGGTGCTTGACGCGGCCAAAGACACCCTTGGCCTTGTCGAAGGACTGTTCCGCATACACCTTGAATAGCAACTCCTCATACTCTTCGGCATCGTGTTCCACCGAGACATCCAACGTTTCCGGATCCACGCCGGCGCGTTCCTTTTTGGAAAGCGACTCATATTTGAGCTGCCGCATCCGGCGTCCGACATAGGCATCCGCCAGATTCTGGCGATCCTCCTCGTCAGCCTGCGGTTCCAGGACCAGATTGATCTGGTTCCGGGCTTTCATCAGTTTCACGACGTCGGGCAAGTGATGGATGTTGTTCGCGATCAACCGGCTGTCGCCCGGAGCGAAGATCACCCGGTCCGAACCCTCGTCGTTCCCGCCACCGCCGCCAATGCCGATCATGCCGCCTACCATCTTGAAGGGGGAGGCCACTACCTTGACCAGCAGGTTGCTGAGGGTTTTCAGCACGATACCGCCAATGCTGAAACTGGGGTCGTTCAGATCACCACTGACGGGCAGGTTCAGATGAATGTTGCCGGAAACGTCTTTCAGCAGCTTGAGCCCCAGTTCAATCGGCAGGTTGGGGGCGTTCGGCGAAGGAACCTTCTTCCCCAGTTCCAGTCCGTCCAGCCGGATCTTGTGATTGGAGTCAAGTTTTCCCTGCTTCAGCTTGATGTCGCTTTCCAGCCCGAAAGTGCCCTTTCTCAGCGGATAGGCGATGTAGCGGCTCGACATGGGCGAGAATATGGGCATCTTCAGGGATTTCAGGGACGTTTTCAGGTTGCCGGTGAGATCCTTGGCAAAGGGCTGCAGCGTTCCCTCGCCCTGAAGCGGCGCATGGTTGAATTCTCCGGAAAAGGCCAGTTTCGCGGTGCTGTTCGGGTTTGTCTCCAGTCCCTTCAGCGTCAGTTTCAGCTTGTCGAGCTGCTGGATCATGGCCGGCTGGTAGCCGTTGTCCTTGACCTGGGCGCTGCCATCGCTGATCTCCAGCAGGTTGATCTTCATGTAGGGCTGTGGCCCGGAAGCGGCAGGTTTCGCGGCGGGCGCGGGAGCGGCCGTCTTTTTGCCGCCGGATTTGCCATTGGACTTGAGATTGGCCTTGGCGTTGTCGGGCGGCATCAGCGCTGCGATATTGGTGTTCCCCTTGGCGTCAAGCGTGATGTTGACACGGGGTTTTTGCAGGAGCACCCGGCCAATGGTGTAGCGCTGCCGGGCGGTGTCGAGATCCATGTCCTGGAGATTCATGGCGCGCAGTGACATGAATTCCTGCTTGTTGCCGAGCATGGAAAGATTTTCCAGGGAGGTCTGTCCCTTGACCGTGACGGCCGGTCCCTGCTTGGTGGTTTTCAGCAGGGTTTGCAGCGCCATGGAAAGCGATCCCGATCTCAGGCGCAGGGCTTGCGAAACATCGTTGCTCAGAATCGGCGAGAAGGGCTGCAGGTTGAACTTGTCGGTCTGGATACGCATGTTCATGTCCAGGGGATCCGGCACCAGCTTGCCGTTCACGTTCAGGCTGCCGCCCCTCTCGTTCTGCCCGCTCAGCTTGATGTCCAGCGGCGTTTTGGGCGTGGCGGTGTCGAAGTTGCTCACCTGGGCGGCGAGGTTCTGCAGGATGAACACCGAATTTTCCCTGTCTCCGTCCAGGGTCACCGCGACCCGTCCCCGGTTGAGCCGGATATCGGGAACCCGCGCCTGCCAGGGTTTGGAATCGGACGCGGACTTTTGAGATGCCGCAGCGGGCTTTTCCGCATTGGCGGCGGTCTGCGCACCGGAGCCCGCCTGTCCCTGCGGTCCGAACTGCGGCAGATCGATTTCACCGTTTTTGAGGCGTCTTAACTGGATGTCCGGCTGATCGATCAGCAGTTGTTTGACACTCACCTGCTGCTTGGGAACGTTGACCTCGATGCCGGTCAGCGCCAGTTCCCCCAGCTTGAAGAAGGCCTGCCGGGTATCGTTGCGCACGACGGAAAGCGTCTTCAGGCTGGTTTCGCCATTTTTGAGCAGGATCACGAGTTCCTTTTGCGGCTGGCTGACCTCCAGCTGGCCCTTGCAGCCGAAGGTGCCCTTTTCCAGCGTCAGCGGCACCTTGAAGGCGTTGACGTAGGGCTGGAAGTCGGGCAGGGCCACGCCATCGATCTTCGCTGTCAGTTTGCCGTCCAGCGGAGCCAGCGCGATGCCGCCGTCAACCGCCAGCTGGGTTTTTTTGTTGAGCGTCAGGGCGCAGTTGAGCTTGGAGATGGTCTTGTCAAAGGGGAATTCCAGATCGTCCAGGGTGATGTTCAGGCCGTCCACCTGGAAGTTGAAATTTTTGACGATCTTTTGGTCCGTAAGGACGATCTGACCATCCTTGAAGGCGAAGTGCTTGAGATGGATGGGCAGAGCGGGTTCGCTTTTGGTCTGGGCAGCCTCGGCGTCCTTTTTCTTGTCGGTTTGGTCTGCAGGTTTGGCATTCGGCTGGGGTTTGATCCAGGTCTGCCAGTTGATCTCGCCATTTTCCAGAAGTGTCAGCCAGGCTTTAAGCCCCTGGATTTCAAAGGTGTTGATGGTCATCCCTTCCTGCGTATTGACACTGCCGTCCAGATCCACCACGAGTTTGGGCAGCTGCAGCGCGTCTTTTCCATCCGGCGCCTTTATTTCCAGGTTGTCCACGCTCGAACTGCCTTTCAGTCCGATGCGCATCCCGGTTTTCATGTCGCGCAGCATGCTCAGCACAAGTTTGCTCGAAAAAGTTCCCTTGTTCAGCTTGACGGTGGTGAAGGGAACCAGGTACGGCTGCAGCCTGGTCAGGTCGAAACTGTCCAGGTTGATGTTGAACTCGGTGCGCGCATCGTCGGCAAAGGGCGTGAGCTTGCCTTCCAGATGGAAGGGCCGTTCGTTGACGATGGCTTTGAACAGGACGTTCATCAGTTCCTGACGGTGGTGCCGCAGTGTGGAGGTAAAGGGCACCGAGAGGTTGAGGTCGGTGATGGTATGGTCCGCCTTGCGAATGCCGTCGTGGAATTTTATTTCGCCGTTGCTCAGAAGGAAATAGTTCACCACAATGCCGAACAGGCTCTTGTCATCCTTCTTCTGATCTTTTGCTTCCGCTTTTTCTTCGTTTTGCGGCTTTTTCCCCTTCTGTGCCTTTTGCTCGTTTTCCGCTTTTTCCTTCATCTTGGCGGTCAAGTCCATGAACGAAAACTGGCCGTTGGGGCGCAGTTCCACATCAAGGACCGGCCGGACAAAGCTGAGCTGGCTGATCACCGGCGCAAACCGTGAAATGGTTTGGGGGCTCAGGCCTACGTTGAACTGCTCAAGGCTGAAGAACTCCTTGCCGTTGGGCAGGGGGATCCGCAGCTTGTCCAGGGTCAGGTCGAAGGTGTAGGGATTGAAGCTTACCTTCCCCAGGGTACAGTTGCTCCCCAGATTTTTGGAGAGCTGCTTTTCCGCGACACTGCGGAGAATGGGCGGCACAATCAGCCCCATGACAATGCCCCAGAGGGCGAGCAGAATGACAATCCAGATGAACAGCTTCAGGATTCTCCGTCGCCAGGTGTGGGTTGGAAGTTTTTCGACCATGGCGTTCCTCCTCTATGAACAAAGATAAAGAAAATTGTGCCGTGCCTGTCGGAGATCGTTACGGCACAAAGCAGATTACCAGAAGAAATATATATCTTCGCAAAAATTGGAACAAAAGAACAGGTGCTTTAACCGTATTCTTTTATTGTTTTCGGCCGGATTTCATGGAAAAAAGCGGAGAGTTTGCGAGCCATAGGCCCACAAGCCAAAGCGACAGGCCCAGCGCGATGCCGGCGCAGTCCAGATAGAAGTCGCGCAGAAGCGGTGTGCGCCCGGGGACAAAGAACTGCATCATCTCCGTGCCGCCGGCGGCAAGTGTAAGTTCAAGCGGTATCTGGCGTCTCCTCTGGGCGGGGACAGTGCGCAAAAGGGTGATGGCCAACAGGGCAAAGAGCACGAAATGCCCAAATTTATTGATCTTGTAAATGATGCGCGCGGCGGCCCGGTTCCAGGCCAAAGGGCGCATCGGTGGTTTTTTTGCGCTGTCCTGGCCGGTGATGATGGTGCGGGAGATGGTGTAGGAGCGCTTTTTGGTCTCGGTGACCAGTTTGTGACGGAAGGTATTGGGGATAAGGCTGCCCACCAGCACGATGGCCAGCAGGATGCCGGAAAGAGCCCGGCGCCTGGACGCGCGCAGCGGCGAAGCGAACAACCATGCCAGATAGAGAAGCCAAAGCGGCAGCAGCACCCATGCAGCCAGCGTCTTCGGCACAATCTGCCAGGCGCTTTGGGCCAGTGTCGCGCCTGCAAGCAACGCGAAAAAAAAGCAGTGAAGCGCCGCTGTTCTCATGCCGGGATCCTCTCCTGGTCATCGTGGCGAAAAGAAAAACCCTCTATCTACATAATAATCACTTTAAACGAAAGAGTCCTGATCTATTTCTCCTTGTAGTGGAGCGAAAGCGGGAAGAAGGCAAAACGGGCTCCCGGCAGAGAATCCGCAATTTGAGGACAAAAGGGGCGCCATGTTGACAAGCGAAACCCGGATGGTTAGCTTTTTGATGGAGATTTTTTGAATATGAGCGCCGGTTTTCATTGGAAAAAGGCGTTTCCCGGCGCTGAGGACGGAGCACATCCTCTTTGGGGGAGGTTAGAATATGAGCGAAGACGA
>JAFZPK010000006.1 GCA_017552515.1 Deltaproteobacteria bacterium
CGGGTGGAAGAGCGCCTGCAAAAGGAAAAGCTCCGGGCGCGCATGCTGTTGCAGGTCCACGATGAACTGCTGTTCGAAACGCCCCCCGAAGAGATGGAACAACTGCAAAAGGTGGTCACCGAAGAGATGGAGCAGGCGGTAACGCTGGACGTACCGCTGGTGGTGGAAACCGGATCGGGCCGCAACTGGTGCGAGGCGCACTGACAAAAGAAATGTCCCGGAAAAGACCAACCGCCTTTTCCGGGACATCAGCATACATTCCTTTTTGAACTGTCTACACAGATATGCCGGAAGGAGAGTCCTCCCATCTTTTACAGATGGTAAATCTCTTCGTCACTGAGCTGGGTGAGGCCTGCGACTTTCACCAGCTTCTCCACCAATTCAATGTTTTCCGCATCAATAACCAGAATCGCCGCGCCTTCCTTCGGAACCAGCGTCGCATAGGCGTTTTTGATGTTGATCTCACCCTTCGAGAGATAGGCCAGCAAATCGTGCAGTCCCCCCGGTCGATCCGGCATCCGCACGACTATGATTGGACGCAGTACCGCGCTGTAGCCCGCCTCAACCAGCGCCTTGTGCCCCTCATCGGGATCATTGAGCAGCAGGTTGAGAATACCCCAGCCGTAGGCGCTGCCGGAAAGCGTCATGGCGCGGATGTTGATAAGCTTGCGCTGGAGCACTTCCGTCACCTTTTCCAGATGACCGGGCTGATTCTGCAGAAAAACCGAAACCTGACGTGCCATGGCAACTAAGCTCCTTTCTTTGCTTCGCGCAGATCCCGCACACGGACCGCCTTGCCTTCCGCGCGGGGCAGCGCTCCCGGTTCCACAATCTGCACCTTGGGCGTCACCAGAACCTCGTCACGCACCGCGCTGCGCAGCTTGTGATGCAAGGTCTCCAGCACTTCCCGTTCGCCAGTAAAGAAATCCCTGTTGAATTCCACCTTTATCTGCATTTCATCCACGCCCTGCACGGTGTCGAGCACAATCTGGTAATCAGTGCTCACTTCCGGGAAACGCATGAGGATCTTCTCTATCTGCATCGGGAAGACGTTGCAGCCCTTGATGATAAACATGTCGTCGGTACGGCCGGCAAAGCGATCCAGCCGGCGATGCGTCCGCCCGCAGGGGCACTCGCCGGGCAGAAAGCGTGTCAAATCGCGGGTACGGTAGCGAATGATCGGCATCGCCTCGCGGTCGATAGTTGTCATCACCAGTTCGCCCATTTCACCGTCCGGCACCGGTTCCAGTGTGTCGGGATCGAGAATCTCGGCGATGTAGGCGTCTTCCCAGACATGCATGCCGTACTGGCACTCGCACTCGAAGGCAACACCGGGGCCATTCATCTCCGTCATGCCAAAAGAGTTGAAGGCACGGACACCGAACATCTCTTCAATTCTCCGGCGCTGTTCTTCGGTATGCGGCTCCGAACCGATGGCAAACAGCCGCAGTTTGGTATCGCGGCGAGGATCGAGCCCCTGTTCCACAAACACTTCGTAAAGGCGGGTCAGATAGCTGGGAATGGTATGGATCACCGTGGTACCCAGCGTGCGCATCAGCATGATCTGGCGTACGCTGTTGCCGGCGGCCGATGGAATGGTTGTTGCCCCCAGCTTTTCCGCGCCGTCCTGAAAACCCAGGCCACCGGTGAAAAGCCCGTAGCCGCAGATGTTCTGGAAAACATCATCTTCGCGCGCGCCAATGGCAAACAGGCAACGCGCCACCAGATTGCTCCACGACTCAAGATCGTGACGATTGTAGAAAATCATCGTTGGATTGCCCGTGGTGCCGCTGGTGCAGTGCATCCTGACGATTTCATTCTTCGGAACTGTCAGGAATCCATACGGGAAATTGCCCCGCAGATCTTCCTTGGTGGTCAGCGGCAGGCTGGTGATATCCTGAATCGAATGCAAGTTTTCGGGGTTTATGTTTTTCTCCCGAAACACCTTCCCGTAAAACGGAGAGCGGGCCGCCTGCACCATACTGGCCTTGAGCTTTTTCAGCTGATAGGCCTCCAGTTCCGCGCGCGGCATGGTTTCCAGATCTTTTTGCCAGTACAAAGACATGTCTTTTTTCCTTTCGGAGAAACTTCCCTTGAAAAGGGGGTACGTATGGTTCAACCTGTTCTACTTGAGAACATTTTTTCAGGTTATATACCACAACCGTTTCGTCAAGCTCAAATGGCATAAGCTTTCCGTTTGCATGGACACATAAAAAACATGACCACAACCGATTTTTCCTCCCTGCGCACAACTCTTCTTGAGTGGTTTGCCGCGCACAAACGTCCCCTGCCCTGGCGGCGCGACTACCAGCCTTACGAGGTCTGGATCGCGGAGATCATGGGGCAGCAGACCCAGGTGGAACGGGTGGCGGAGTATTTTACCCGCTGGATGGAGCTTTTTCCGGACGTGGCAGCACTTGCGCGGGCTTCCGAGCAGGATGTGCTCAAGGCCTGGGAGGGCCTGGGCTACTACAGCCGGGCGCGCAACCTGCACCACGCGGCGGCACAGCTGATGGCACGCCATGCGGGAGCGCTCCCCGCAGATGAAAAAATGCTGCGGGATCTGCCGGGCATTGGCCCCTACACGGCGGCGGCGATTCTCTCCATTGGTTTCAACCGCCCCTGTCCGCTGGTGGATGCCAACGTGGAGCGTATTGCCGCGCGGCTCCGCGATCTGGAAGAACCTGTCAAAAGCGCACCAGGCAAAAAGGCTGTTGCGGACTGGGCGTCACGATTTCTGGACGAGACCCGGCCCCGGCTCTGCAATGAGGCGCTGATGGAATTCGGCGAACTGGTCTGCACACCGAAAAATCCGCGCTGTGCCGAATGTCCGCTCGTTTCTTCCTGTCTTGCCCACCGCAGCCAAAGCGTCGCCTTGCGGCCGGTGCTGAAGCCGCGTCCCACACGCATCGACGTCACCCTGGCCTGCGGCATCATCCGCCACGAGGGACGGCTCTACATCCAGCAGCGTTGCGCAAACGATCGCTGGGGAGGGCTCTGGGAGTTTCCCGGTGGAGGAGTGGAAGCAAACGAGACTCCTGAGCAAGCGACGCTGCGGGAAATTCTGGAGGAAACCGGCTGGAGAGTGCGAATAAGCGGTTTTTTCCGCACGGTCACGCACTGCTACACGCGCTACAGGGTAACGCTGCACTGTTTCTGGTGCGAGCTGGAACCGGGGCAGTCTCCGCAACCACGCCTGAACGCCGCAGACCAGTACGCCTGGGTGAAAGAAGCGGAGCTTGCGCGCTACCCCTATCCTTCCGGCCCGCGGCAACTGGTCGAAGCACTGCTTGACGGAAAGTGACAAAGATGCGGTTTAAAATGGGCTGTCCGGAAGCCACAGCTCGCTGTCAAAGCCCGAAGTGGTTACTAAAAGCTCAGTGTTCACGCCGGCCGACTCCAGTCCCCTTGGGGCCGAATTTTTTATCCAGTTGAAGATTGTCTCCGGGGCGGCAAAAGTAGCCATCCATAACGGTTTCCGGCTCGCCCAGCGAAAGCAGTTCCCCCACCGTTACAAAGCGGTAGCCTTTGTCCCCGAGCAGGGCAACCAGCTCCTTCAAAAGCTGGGCGCTGCCCCTGGGCACCAGATTGGCATGCAGCAGGATGATGGAGCCGGGCCGGACAGTCTGCGCCGCCCGCGCTGCCGCCCGCCGCGCGTTGATAATATTTGTGCAGTCACTGCCATTTTCCGCGACGACATCCCACAGCACCACACGCAGACCCAAAGCGGCAATGACTTCCAGCGCCTGCGGCGTGGAACGTGCATAGGGCAAACGGAACAGATGCGGCACCTGCGGCATCCGATGCAGGTCCTGACCATCCTGACTATTTTGGGACAGCAGTTTCTCACGCACCAGCTCGTATTCCCCCTGCGTGGCAAGCACCTGTGCTTCAAGCTCCGCGCGCGAAAGCAGCGCGCAGTTGCCATGGCTCCAGGCATGGTTGGCAACCTCGAAGAAGGGGACTGTCATAATCTGGCGCAGCCTGCGGGCGTGACTGCGCATCCATTTGCCGCACATGAAAAAGGTAGCGGGCAGTTTTTCGGTGCGCAAAAAATTGACGATGCCCATATCGCAGCCGGAAACCGTGGTCTGCA
>JAFZPK010000055.1 GCA_017552515.1 Deltaproteobacteria bacterium
GCAAGCTGGATCCTTCGCAGATCGCCGAAGCCACCGCCTACAACGTTCTCCCGTTTCCCGGCGGACTTCCCCGGATCGCACTGGCCGGCAATCCCAACTGCGGTAAGACCACGGCCTTCAACCGCTACACCGGTGCCCATCAGCATGTCGGCAACTATCCCGGTGTTACCGTGGACCGCAAGGAAGGCCTTCTTACGGTGGACGGGCATAAAGTCCTGCTGGTCGACCTGCCCGGTACCTACTCATTGACCGCCTACTCTCCGGAAGAGCTTGTCGCCCGTGAAGTACTGGCGCCGGAGGATCCGAAAGAGCGGATCATGGCCACCATCGACATCGTCGAGGCGGGAGCGCTGGAGCGCAGCATGCTCCTGGCGGTGCAGATCCGCGAAATGGGCATGCCGCTGGTCCTCGCCTGCAACATGATGGACGAGGCCCGCAAGGGCGGCATTACCCTCGACATGAAGAAGCTTTCCGAAAAGATGGGCGTGCCCGTGGTTCCAATGGTCGCCCGGACCGGTGAAGGCCTCGACGAAGCCATGCGCGCCGCCCTGAACTACGGCACGCAACAGGAACAGCCCGGCATGCTGCGCATTTCCTACGGCCCGGATCTGGATCCGGCTCTGGACGAGATGGAGCGGAAGATAACCGAGGCGAATGTTTTTGCCCAGCGCTACCCTGCCCGCTGGGTGGCAGTGAAGGCGATGGAAAACGACGAGCGCATATGGGAAGAGCTGAAGAAAGCCGACATGACGCTGGCCAGAACGCTTTCCCAAATAGTCGACAACGTGACGCTGCACACGAAGAAAACCCTGCAGACGGCACCGGATTCACTCATCACCGACTACCGCTACGGCTACATCCGCAGCCTGCTCCGCGATGGCGTTGTGGAACGGGATCCCACCAAAAACCGCATGGCCCTGACCGACGCTCTGGACAAGGTCTTCACCCACACGCTGGTTGGTCCGCTGATCATGCTGGCCGTGATGTACATCATGTTCTACGTGACCTTCGAAGTCGGTGCCTATCCCCAGGGCTGGGTGGAGGACGGCTTCGCCTGGCTGGGTGAGACGCTGACCAATGTATTGCCCGACAACCTGTTCCGCTCCTTGCTGGTTGACGGCATCATCGGTGGCGTGGGCGGCGTTGTCAGCTTTGTACCGCTCATCGCCATCATGTTCCTGATGATCGCCTTCCTGGAGGACTCCGGCTACATAGCGCGCATGGCCTACATGCTTGACCGGATCTTCCGCTTCTTCGGGCTGCACGGCGCTTCGGTCATGCCCTACATCGTCGCTGGCGGCATCGCCGGCGGATGCGCCATTCCCGGCGCTATGGCCACGCGTACCCTGCGCAGTCCCAAGGAGAAACTGGCCACGCTTCTGACCCTGCCGATGATGGCCTGCGGCGCGAAACTGCCGGTCTTTCTGCTGCTGGTCGGCGTTTTCTTCCCGGATCATCCCGCCCGCACCATGTTCCTGCTGACGCTCGCGGGCTGGGCAAGCGCCCTGCTGTTCGCCCGTCTGCTGCGCCTGACCATTATTCGCGGGCAGGCCACGCCCTTCGTCATGGAACTGCCCCTCTACCGCATGCCAACCCTGAACAGCGTGCTCATCCACTGCTGGGAACGCACCTGGATGTACCTGAAAAAGGCCGGTACCGTGCTGGTGGTTATCTCCATGGTGTTGTGGGCCTCCCTGACCTTCCCCCAGCTGGATGACACCAAGGCGGAGCCGTACAACAACAGGATCTCCGCGCTGGAAGAGAAGCTGGCTGCCGTGCAGGAAGGCGCTCCGGAGCATGAATCCTTAAGTGAAGAGCTGAAAACGGCGCAGAACGAACTGGCTGCGGCGGAACTGCGCCACTCGGTGGCGGGCCGCCTGGGCACCATGGTTGAACCCCTCACCCTGCCGACCGTCGGCTTCGACTGGCGTACCGACATCGCGCTCATTGGCGGCATCGCGGCCAAGGAAGCCATCGTCTCCACGCTGAGTACCGCCTATTCGCTGGGCGAGGAGGATCCGGAAGAAGCAACCGGCCTCGCGGAACGCATCTCCAAGGAATCCAACTGGAACAAGGCCACCGCGCTGTCGCTCATGCTGTTCATCCTGCTCTACTCGCCCTGCTTTGTGGCGCTGGTCGTCATCAAGAACGAGGGCGGCTCATGGAAGTGGCTCTTCTTCAGCCTGGTAGTCAACACGGTGCTTGCCTTTGGCGTGTCGTACATCGCCTACAACATCGGCCTGAAACTGTGGGCCTGATGGAAACGCCGATGCTGAAGAAAGTCAAAAAACAGAAAATTTCATCCGGATGCCCGCCCATTGGGGGCGGGTCTTCCGGGAAACCGGATTGTGAACCTCGGGCCCGGATATCCTTTCCGAATGGGGCTCACAGCAACACACAACAAGGAGGAAGAGATGGAATCACGCATGAAATGTGGCCTGTTTTTCCTGGGCGGTATTGTGCTGGGCGCAATCGGCGCCGGCATGATCAGCCGAGGACAACTGAGAACGCTGACAACCGGGCTTCTCAGCCGTGGACTTGACGCCAAGGACGCGGTGCTGGCCAAGGTGGAAACCGTCAGGGAAAACATGGAAGATCTGGTGGCGGAAGCCCAGCATGTGTCCCAACAGCGCAAAAACGTTCAGGACGCGGGTTAAATAAAAGAAAAAGAAGGTGTTCAACATGCCGCCCCGTATCCGTACGGGGCGGTTTTTTTTGCCCATTTTAGAAAAAAGAGTGCAGAGGAACCGATGAAATTCATTATCGTCCATCAACTGCCCGGCCGGATCCGGCTGCGTACCGCCCCCCTTCCGGCCGATTTCGCCAGCACGCTGGCGGATCGTCTGGAAAACCTGCCGGGGATCACCGGCATCAGGATCAGCCTCCGGACCGGGAGCATCCTGTTGCTGTACACGGGAACCAGCACCCCTCGCAACATTTGCGCGCTGCTTGCCGCCCAAACGCTTCCCGAAAAATCCCTGCAAATCCGTACCCATTCAGAAGGCGCCATGGTCGAGGCCCAAAACCATCCGGGCTGGGGGCCCTTTCTCTGGTATCTGTTTGTCCGCCCCATGCTCCCCATGTTCATCCGTATCATCACCGCGCTCAAGAGCGCCCTCCCCTACATCAAAAAAGGCCTGGCGGCACTTTTCCACGGTCATCTGAATGTGGACGTTCTGGACGCCTCCGCGATTACCATTTCCATTCTGCGCGGAGATTTCGGCACGGCCAGCCTGCTGATGCTGCTGCTCGGCTACGGTGAAGCCATGGAGCAATGGACCCGGCGCAAGTCACTGGCCCAGCTGGCGGAGAGCCTGCGGCTGGGAGTCGACAACGTCTGGGTGCGCCGTGAAGGGCAGGATCTGCGCATCCGCTTCGACGAGCTGCGCGTCGGCGATCTGGTTGTCGTCCGCGACGGTTCGGCCATTCCGGTGGACGGCACCGTCGTCGAAGGCAACGCGCTGGTCAACCAGGCATCCATGACTGGCGAACCGCTGGGCGTGCGGCGCGAACCGGGCGCGTCGGTCTTTGCCGGAACGGTGGTGGAAAGCGGCGAACTGCTGATCCGGGCGACCGGAGTCGGCGACAACACCCGGGTCAAAGGCATCGTCAAGTACATCGAGGAGTCGGAGAAGATCAAGGCCGGCATCCAGGGGAAAGCCGAACGGCTGGCCAACACCGCGGTCCCCTTCAGCTTCCTGCTGGCGGGCCTGGTCTGGCTTGCCACCCGCAACCTTACCCGCGCGGCATCGGTGCTGCTGGTGGACTACTCCTGCGCGCTGCGGCTGGCCACACCGCTGGCCATTATGTCCGCGATGCGCGAAGGCGTGGAAAACAACATTCTGATCAAGGGCGGACGCTACCTTGAAGGACTGGCCGGCGCCACCACGGTGGTGTTCGACAAAACCGGAACGCTGACGAACTCGCGTCCCCAGGTTGCGGAAGTCATCCCGGCCGAGGGCTACGAGCGCTCGGAGATCCTGCGGCTGGCCGCCTGTCTTGAGGAACACTTCCCGCATCCGGTGGCGCGGGCCGTGGTGCGGCAGGCGGAAGAGGAACATTTGATTCATGAGGAAGAACATGCCCGGGTGGATTACGTTGTGGCGCACGGCATCTGCACCCATGTGAACGAAAAACGGGTGTTGCTGGGCAGCCTCCACTACATCCACAACGACGAACATGTCGCTGTCAAGCACATGCGCGCCGAGGCCGATCGTCTGGCCAAAGCCGGATGCTCGGTGCTCTATCTGGCCAGCGACGGCAAGCTGATAGGCCTTATCGGTCTCAACGATCCGCCGCGTCCGGAAGCGCGGGAGGTGATCAAGGCCCTGCGCGAAGCGGGGATCGGCCGCATCGTCATGCTGACCGGCGACGACAGGCGCGCCGCCGGCACCGTGGCCAAACAGCTGGGAATCGACGAGTACCGGGCCGAGATCCTGCCGGTGGACAAGGCGGGCATCGTCGCCTCCCTGCACGATGAAGGCGAGACAGTCCTGATGGTGGGCGACGGCATCAACGATTCCCCGGCGCTTTCCGCCGCCGACGCCGGCGTCACGCTGAAGGACGGCGCCGATCTCGCCCGGGAAGTGGCCGGCGTGGTGCTCACCGCAAGCGATCTGCACCAGCTGCTTGCCGCCATCCAGCTGGGTCGTTCCGCCATGCGAAGGATTCAAACCAACTTCGCGCTGACGCTCTCCCTGAACACGCTCTTCCTGGCGGGAGGCCTGTCCGGAATCCTGGGACCCGGCATCTCCGCCCTGCTGCACAACCTGACCACGCTGGGCGTCTGTTTCAACGCCACCCGGCGCTTTCTGCCCAAAGGAGAAACCATCTGAATGAACAGCTCTATCATGCAGTACATCACCAGTTTTTTTGAAGGACGTGTGCGCATCCGCCATCCGGAACTGCGCAAAAGCGGCTGTGAGGAACAGATATGGGCCCTGCTGGGGCAAATTCCCGGCATTCTCACCCTGACGGTGGAACAGAAAACCGGCTCGCTTCTTCTGGAATACGACCCGGAAGTCCTGCCAACCAACAAGCTGTTGGAACTGGCCGAGCAGTGGTCCGCCGCCCACCCCGTCTGAAAGGAACCGGGGGCTTGCTCCCTTTGCTCCTCCATCGAACAAGGAAGGATCGTCACATGAACGACAACTTTATTACCAGCAGTGTCCCGGGCAGAATGCGAATCCGCCATCCGGCTCTGCGCAACGAACGGGACGCCCTGCGCCTGAGCAACCTTCTGCAGGCCCAATCCGGCATCCTGGATATCACCGGCAACCGCCGAACCGGTTCCCTGCTTGTCGAATACGACTCCCGGGCAACCCGGCCCGGCGACGTGCTAGCCGTTTTCGGCAACTGGCTGGCCCGAACTGGTCAGAGCAGCGCGGCCCTGCCCGCCAAGGCCTCAATGACCAACCGCCGTGCGGCCATCCGTTGTCTGAACCGCGGCATGCTGGCCACGCTGACCTTTTCCGTCATCATGAGCATGATGGGACGCACCAAGGCCCATGTCGTGTCCGGCGGGCTGTTCACGGCCGGAGCGCTGATACACACCTGGCTCAATCGCAAAACACTTTAAGTTTCCATTGCAGGAAAGCGGTGCCAGAAAGGGGGGGGAGAAAGCAGGTTCTCCCCCTTTTTTTTATCAGAAGCCCAGAAGCTCGACCGCCAGCACCACCGCGCTGGCGCACAGCGCCACGGTCAGCAGGCCGCGCTCCTTCCAGGCCAGCGCCACCGCCGCCACAAAGCCCGCAAGCGCGGAAAGGCGGCTTGAGGTGGAGTACAGAATGGCGGGAAAGGTCATCGCCCCCAGCACCGCATAGGGCATGTACATCAGAAACGAACGGACAAAACGGTTGGCGATCCGGCGCTTGCACAGGACAAAGGGCAGCATCCGGATCAGATAGGTGACGCCCGCCATCACCAGCAGATAACGGCAGAACAGAGCGGTGTCAACCATGGGAAGGCGCCTCCTCTCCTTCCGCCTCCAGCGGCCTCAGCCAGGCAAACAGCGCGCTGGCGGCCACGGCGCAGACGACGATTGCCATCCCGGCGGAAAGATTCCTCAGGCCCGGCGCGTAACGGAACAGCGTACTCAGCCCCACCGCGCAGAACGTCACGCCGAGGACCGCACGATCTTTGCGCATCGCGGGAACCACAATGGCCACAAACATCCCGTAAATGGCAATGCCCAGAGCGCTGATGACAATCGCGGGCAGAACGTTGCCCGCCACTGCGCCCACCGCCGTTCCAAACGACCAGCCGATATAGGGCGTCAAAATCAGCCCATACAAATAGTTGCGCCCCACCATGCCGGGGCAGCCGCTTGCCACGGCGAAAACTTCGTCGGTATTGACGAAGGAAATGATCAGGCGGTCCACGATGCTGACGTTGGACGCGACTTTCTGGGACAGGGACACCGACATCAGCGCATAGCGCAGATTGATGATCAGCTGGGTGGCCGCCATCTCCAGAAAGGGCAGCCTCCCCACCATGATGGGCACGCCGGCCAGCTGGCCGGCGGAGGTGACATTGGCAAGCGACACCGCCACCGTCTGCCAGGCGCTCAAGCCCTGTCCCACCGCAAAAATGCCGAAGGCAAAGGCGACCGAAAAATACCCGAAACAGATGGGCAGGCCGTCTTTCAAACCTTTTACGAAGGAGTTTTGCATCATCACGCTTTCCCGCCGGAATCGTCCCTGTCCACCGTCCTCACTTGACCCAGGCCTGCGGGAAGGAGTGAAGATCAACATGCCACAGCGTTCCGACAATGAGCAGCGTCAGCCCCAGAATGACCAGCACCGAAAACAGGTTGAGCCAGAATCCCACCTTGACCATGTCGGAAACGTGCAGATGGCCGGTACTGAACACAATGGCATTGGGCGGCGTCGCCACCGGGAACATGAAGGCGCAGCTCGCCGATATCGCCGCTGGCACCATCAGCAGATAGGGATGCACGTTCACCGCCTGGGCCAGAAGCGCCAGAATCGGCAGGATCATCGTCGCCGTGGCGGTGTTGGAGGTAAACTCCGTCAGCACCATGACCAGCACAGTAACCACCAGCACCAAAAGGATCACGTTGACTCCGTTCAGCACCGTCAGCTGCTTGCCGATCCAGTCCGAAAGCCCGGTTGTCATAAAGCCCTTGGCGATGCACAGGCCGCCGCCAAAGACCAGCAGCACACCCCAGGGCAGCTTGTGGGCATCCTTCCACTCCAGAAGCCGCGATCCGTTGCGCGCGGGCAAAATGAACAGAATCACCGAAGCGATCAGAACAATGATGGTGTCATTCAGATGAGGCAGAAAACGGTTCAGTACGAAGGTCCGGGTAAGCCAAGCCAGCGAGGTCGCGACGAAGATCAGCAGCACTATCTTTTCCTCCCACTTCATCCGGCCAATCTTCTTCCACTCCTCGTCGAAGATATGCTCGCTGCCCGCTATTTCCCTCGGCATGCCCCGGAACTGCACCTTGGTCAGGTAGATCCAGCAGCCCACCAGCAAGACCAGCGACAGCGGCACGCCGAACAGCATCCACTGGCCAAACGATATCTCCACGCCATAGAGCTGCTTGACCACGCCCACCAGGATCATGTTGGGCGGTGTGCCAATGAGCGTCGCCAACCCTCCGATGGAGGCGCTATAGCCGATGCCCAGCATGATGGCTCGGGCGAATTTCTGCTTTTCATGGGGAAGATCGGCCCGATCCAGCAGCTCGTTGATACGCAGGATGACTGCCGAGGCAATCGGCAGCATCATCATGGCGGTTGCGGTGTTGGAGATCCACATGGACAGAAACGCTGTCGCCAGCATGAAATCTCCGATCAGCGCCGCGGGCGAACTGCCCAGCTTGGAAATGATGGCCAGCGCGATGCGGCGGTGCAGACCCCACTTTTCCAGCGCCAGCGCCAGAATGAAACCGCCCATGAACAGAAAGATAATGTTGTCGGCATAGGCACCCGCCACCTGTTTGCCCGGCATCGCGCCCGAAAGCGGCAGCAGTATCAACGGCACCAGTGAAGTCACCTCCACCGGGATGGCCTCGGTCACCCACCAGGATGCCACCCAGGCGGTGCTGGCCAGCACCAGAACACCGGGTCTTGAAAGATCTGCGGGCCGGAAAAAGCCGGCTATCAGCAAAAAGAGCAGCGGACCGCTCAAAAGCGTGATCCAGTAGACCTTCCTCTCACCCAAACGCTGAGACAGTGTATTCAAATCTCATCTCCCTTCTATCGATAAAGGAAAAATATATTTCTTCATGATTCCAGTTCTTCCAGCCACAGCGCGCCACAGGCATCGCTCGGCATGAGCCAGCCGCCCCGGGGAGAAAGCCCGACGGCGCCGATCTGCGGACCGTCCACCATGCAGGAACGCTTGAACTGCTGGGAGAAGAACCGCCGGTAGAAACGCCGCAGGCAGTCACGCACAAAGGATTCCTCGTACTCGTCCCGGAAGGCCTCCCCCGCCAGAAAGAGCACCTTGCGCGGCGGGCAGCGCCGGCCGACGGCGTGATAGAGGAAAAAGTCGTGCAGCCGGTACGGCCCGATGCTGCGCTCGGTTTCCTGGGCGCCGTTCTCTCCGGCGGGCAGCAGTTCCGGCGAAACCGGCGTGGCGCGGATATCTGCCAGCACCTGCGCTGCAGTGGAAAATTCATTCGAAGCGCACCACTCCACTACCTTGTACATCAGCGTTTTGGGAATGCCGCCGTTGACGTTGTACATCGATATGTGATCGCCGTTGTAGGTACACCAGCCCAGCGCCGTTTCCGAAAGATCGCCGGTACCGACGACCAGGCCGTTCGTCTGGTTGGCCAGATCCATGAGGATCTGCGTGCGCTCCCGCGCCTGCGCGTTTTCGTAGGTGACGTCGTGCCGGTCCTCCGGCTGGGCGATATCCTGAAAATGCTGCCTCACCGCCGTTGTGATGTCCAAGGTGCGGAAGTCCACGCCCAAAAGCTCCGCGAGCTTTTCCGCGTTGCCGCGGGTCCGTCCGGAGGTACCGAAACCGGGCATGCTCAGCGTCAGCACGCTCGTCCGTTCAAGTTCCAGCAGATCGCAGGCCCTGACCGCCACCAGCAGCGCCAGCGTGGAATCAATGCCCCCGGAAAAGCCGAGTACCAGCCGCTCCGCCCGGGTATGCCGCAGGCGCCGGATCAGCGCGGTGGTCTGCAGGGTGAAAACTTCCTCACAGCGCGCGGCAAGTTCCTGCGGATCCGAAGGGACAAAGGGCGCGGCGTCCACCTTGGCCAGGAGCTGGTCCACCGCCCGCTCCCGCAGGGTGAAGGGCACCCGCCGGAAAGCGCGGACGGATTCCGCCAGCAGTCCATTCTCACGCGCCGCCGCCAGCATACCCACATCCAGATCGGCAAACACAACCTGAGTTTCAAACCGGAAACGCGCGGTTTCCGCCGCAATGCCATCCGGCTCCACAATCAGCCCATGCCCGCCAAAGACCATGTCGGTTGTCGACTCTCCGGGCCCCGCGCCGGCATACAGCACGGCGGCATTGCAGCGCAACGCGCGGTTTTCCAGCAGGGCGCGGCGTTTGTCCGCAGACCCCGTCAGTTCCGGATCGGCCGCCGGGTTGAAAAGCAGTGTAGCTTCGGCGGCGGCCTGCCGTGCGCAGATGCCGTCGATATCACGCCAGGCCGCGCCCGGCGTTACGGCAAATAGACAGTCCCGCAGGTTGCGGGCACAGAAGAGCAGATCGCTTCCAAAAGGCGCCGTCACCTCATCCCACAGCGTCACTTCCGCCATGTCCGCGCCATCTCCGGGCGCAAACCAGCGGTTCTCGTTCACCCCGGCCAAAGAAGCCGGCCGCTCCTTGGGAACAACACCGATGCAGGTTCCCGCCTCCAGCACAAAGGCGCAGTTGAAGAGCCGTCCCGCATGGCGCAGGGGCGCTCCCACGATGACGGTCACGCCGGTTGCGGCGCTTCGTTCGGCCAGATGCCGCAGGGCGCGCTCGCTTCGCTCCAGCAGGGCGCTCTGACGGAAGAGATCGGCGCACGTGGAGGCGGTCAGGCTCAATTCGGGGCAAAGCAGC
Source organism: Deltaproteobacteria bacterium (assembly GCA_017552515.1). Lineage (GTDB taxonomy): Bacteria > Desulfobacterota > Desulfuromonadia > Desulfuromonadales > JAAYDE01 > RGIG7977. The sequence goes on from JAFZPK010000055.1 coordinate 10,042, forward strand.
AAGGAGCAGCCCGCCTCCGCCGCCCGCTCCATGGCCCGGCCGATCTGTTCCCCGTTGAAGGCGACATCGCCGACACGCAGTTCGGGAATTGCAACTCCCACCCGCACAAAACCGTATTTGGAAAGCAAAAAAGACATAGAATCCTCTCCACAACGGGGC
>JAFZPK010000056.1 GCA_017552515.1 Deltaproteobacteria bacterium
GTCTGCAAAAACTCGGCGCCCGACCGCAACGCCTGCTGTGGGCCAGTACCGGCACAAAAAATCCCGCCTACAGCGATGTCAAGTATGTGGAGGAGCTGGTCGCCCGCGACACAATCACCACTGTGCCTCCGGCCACGCTGGCAGCCTTCCGCGCGCATGGCAGGGTGACAGCCACACTGGATGAAAAAATCTCCCCGGACGACACGGACAAGCTGCTCCAAACCCTGCACAGCCTGGGAATTTCGCTGGAAACGGAGGGCCGCGCTCTGGAAGAGGAAGGCATCGTCAAATTTATCGCGCCCTACGACGAGTTACTGGCACGTCTTGACGTGGAACGCATCAATCTGCTGGAGGAGTGCCGCCGGCCGCAGCAGCTGGAACTGGGGCTCTACTCCCGTTTTGCGCAAAAACGCCTGAATGCCATGGAGGAATCGGCCTTTGGAAAACGTTTTTGGGAATACGACGCCACCTTGTGGAAGGCTCACCCCGAAACGCACGCCGCCATCCGCGCCTTTATGGGCTGGCTGCCCATAGTCAAACGGATGCAGGATCGTTTGCCCGAGCTGGAGGAATTTGCCCACCAGGTCCGCGCTAGCGGATTCCGCCAGGTTGTCGTGCTCGGCATGGGCGGCAGCAGCATGACCCCGCTGGTCTGGCAACGAGCCTTGGGAAGCGCCGCCTTCGGCCTGGAGCTCTTCGTCCTTGACAGCGTTGATCCACGCGCCATCCGCGCCGTGGAAAAACAACTGCGTCTGAACGAAACGCTCTTCATCGAGGCAAGCAAATCCGGAACGACCGCCGAACCATCCACGCTGTCACACTACTTTTACGCGAAAATGGAGGAGACGGCCGGCGAACGCGCAGGCGAACACTTTATTGCCATTACCGACCCCGGCACAGCCCTTGTACAACGAGCAAAAGATTGCCATTTCCGCAAGGTTTTCCTGAACTTTGCCGACATCGGCGGCCGTTATTCGGCACTTTCCTGCTTCGGACTGGCGCCGGCTGCCCTGATGGGGCTGGACATCCGGCGACTGTTTGCCAGCGCCCGTCTGATCATCCAGTCCTGCGGGCCCGATATCCCCGAACGCAAAAATCCCGGCGCGGCACTGGGCGCGGCGCTGGGTGAACTTGCCCTGCAGGGACGCGACAAACTGACCTTCCTGCTGCCGGAACGCCTGAAAGTTTTCGGGCTGTGGGTGGAACAGCTTATCGGCGAAAGCACCGGCAAGGAAGGCAGAGGTATTCTGCCCATCAGCGACGAGACCCTTCTGCCCGCCGAACAGTACGGCGACGATCGCGTCTTCGTCTGGTACCGGCTGGATGATTCCGATCCACAAGAACAGGCAACCGCCGCGCTGGTTGATGAACTCAAAAAACTCGAGCATCCGATCATCACCATAACACTCGCCGATCCCTACGATCTGGGCGGCGAGTTTTTCCGCTGGGAATTCGCGGTGGCAACCGCCGCAACTGTTTTGGGTATCAATCCTTTCGATCAACCGGATGTGCAGAGCAGCAAAAGCAATACGCTGCGCATTCTGGCGGAAAAGGCCGCAGGAAACACGAAAGTGCCGCAGAGTGGCCTGCATCTGGAAGGCACGGATGCCCAAAGCGATCCGGCATGCGGGCTGGAACTTTTCCTCAAACGCAGCCGCCCGCGCGACTATCTGGCCCTGCTGGCCTTTATTCCCGATGATCCCGAATTGAAAGTTGTCCTGAAACGGCTGGCTCTCCTGCTGGGCGCTTCCGCGCAGCTTCCGGTCACCACCGGCTTTGGCCCACGTTTTCTCCACTCCACCGGGCAATTTCACAAGGGCGGTCCCAACACCGGCCTGTTTGTGCAGCTGGTTTCCCCGGTCAAACCGGAACTGGATCTGCCCATTCCCGGCCAGCCGCATAGCTTCGGCGCGTTGTTGCAGGCTCAGGCGGATGGCGATCTGGAGGCACTGCGGCAAAAAGGACGCCGGACGCTGCGTGTCGATCTCGGCGATGATCCCCTGGAAGGATTGAATACTTTGCTCAAACTGCTTGAGAAAAAAGGTACGCGCTGAAAAAACTGCATGGGAAAAGCGCCATGGCCTTCATGGCGCTTTTCCCCAAAGCATGCCCACGTTTCACTTTCCCTTCCCTTTTGAAAGGGACAAGCCCCCATGCAACTGCTGTACAGCAACCGCCTTGAGCTCCTCTTCGATGCGCTGGTGGAACAGCTATGCGCCACCGTTCCCCAGGATCCTCTGATGCCGCAAACTATTCTGGTCCCGGGCAAGGCGGTGGCAGACTGGTTGCAGCTGCATTTGACCCGGCATTTCGGCATCTGGGCCAATCCGGATTTCCCCTTTCCGGCAACATTGCTGTCCTCGGTGAACAGGCAGGCTCCAAAAGCGGCACGTGATCCATGGACGCAGGATCTGCTGGCTCTGCGCATTCTGCGGCTGCTGGAAGAGGCCGGGGGGGAAACATCTTTTCGGGAGATCGTCCCCGAGGATCCGTTGCAACGCTTCCAATTTTCCCTAAAGCTTGCCGAACTCTTCGATCTGTATGGCGTCTACCGTCCGGAGATGCTCTTTGCCTGGGAACAAAAATCACATGATTCGAACAACTGGCAGGCGACGCTTTGGCGCAGATTGATCAGAGAACGGCCAGAAACACCGCCAGTGCGGCAGTGGGCGGATTTCATCAGGGCCTGTGTAAAAGGGCAAGCCCCGGCACTTCCATTTTCCGCGCTTCAAGTGTTCGGCGTTTCCGGGCTGGCACCCTCGCAGATCGATCTGCTCGCGGCCCTGGACAGGGTGCTCCCGGTGCATCTGTTTCTCCTGAACCCCTGCCGCGAATACTGGTTTGATCTCGCCCCTCATCCACTCCTTGCTGATGCCCAGGCCCGGCACTACGAAACCGGCCATCCGCTTCTGGCCGCCTGGGGCAAGGCGGGCGGCGATCTGTTCATGCTGCTTTGGGAACAAATTCCCGCACTTTCGGAGAACGCGCTGTTTGACGATCCGGGAAACAACAGCCTGCTGCATATGCTCCAGAGCGATATCTTGAACCTGTTTGACCGTACAAATACAGATGAAGAAGAAAAATCGTCTCCCCCTGCGGGCGCGGATGCTTCCCTGCAGATCCATTCCTGCTTCACGCAGCAGCGGGAAATGGAGGCACTGCATGACTTTCTCGTCGGCTGCTTGCAGGAACTTGAGAATTTGCACTGTGCGGACATTTTGGTGCTCGTTCCCGATCTGAAAAGTTATGCGCCCTACATCATGGCGGTTTTCGGCACCCGGAAACCGGCCATCCCCTTTACTCTGGCCGATCTGGAAGAGGAAGCGCCCTTGCCCCTCCCGGAGCTTCTGGCCCTGCGCCATGGACGCTATGAAGTATCACAGGTGCTTGATCTGCTGAAATCGCCCGCAGTTGCGAGCCGGCTGGCCTTAAGCCCGACCGATCTGGAGCGTCTGTCCCTCCTGGTGCAAGAGAGCGCCATCCGTTGGGGCATCGATGCCGCGGATCGCAAAGGCCGCGATTTGCCCGCTTTCGGAGAGAACAGCTGGCGCGCCGGCCTGGATCGGCTGTTTCTGGGCTACGCGTTCCCCCCGGGAAGCGCTCCTTTTGCAAACCTGCAGCCCTGCGAGCGGCTCACGGCAGATGATGCGCGCCTGCTCGGCGTTCTGGCCGGTTTTATGGAACTGCTCGACAGATTCCTGAAAGATTTGAGCATCGCGCGCTCCGGCGCTGCCTGGCGGGATCTGCTGCTGGAAGCTTTGCCGCGTTTTTTTCCGGATGACGACGAGCAATGGGCCACATCTTACAACCGGCTGGAAAATCTGGTGCTGGAATGGGCGCAGATTACGGAAGAAGCGCATTTTGAGGAACCGCTTGGCATCGATCAGCTGGAGCTCTGGCTGGCAAGGCGTCTGGGAGAAACGGGGACCACTGCCGGACGAATCGGCAGCGGCCGGGTAACTTTCGCCGAACCCGGACCGGCAAGCTGCCTGCCCTTTCGGGTCATTGCCATGCCAGGGCTTGCAAACGGCAAATTTCCGCGGTCAACTGCCGCCGCAAGCTTTGACGAAATGGCCAGGAATCCGAGGCGCGGCGACCGGCAACCACGCAGGGACGATCGGCTCCATTTTTTGGAGGGAATTCTCTCCGCCCGTGACCGGCTCTATTTAAGCTACGTCGGGCAAAATATCCGGGACAACTCGTTCCTGGAACCGTCCGTTCTGATAAGTGAGCTTATGGACTACCTCGACCGGGGATTCCGCTGCCCCCGTTACACCGAATGCCCCCGTTTCGATGCAAATCGCTGCGGCAGCTGGTGTCACTGCGAAGAAAACGGCCTGTTTTTCCGGCACAAAATGCACGCGTTTCATCCCGCCTACTTCACCAGGGAAACAACGCTGACAAGTTTCTCCCAAACCGATTTCGCGGCAGCCAGAGCCTATATTGAGCATTCCCAACCGCTTCCATTTCCCGCACCGCTTGCGGAACCGGACAATGCTTCGAAAACGCTCCGTTTGAAAGATTTGTGGCGTTTCTTCCTCAATCCCGGAGAATATTTCGTGCGTCAGAGACTGGGCATTTTCCTGGACCCGCCGGAGAAAAATCCCATCTCCGACGAAGAGCCCTTTTCTCTCTCCCCCCGTGAACGAAGCATTCTGGGCGACAGGCTTGTTGAAACGCGGCTGGAAAATCGCGCACCGGAAGAAATCTATGCGCACGAACGCGGCGCGGATCGGCTGCCGCCAGGAAAGATGGGGAAAATTCTTTTTGAGAATCTCGAAACCGTGCTTGATCCTTTTGGCGCTTCCATCGAAGAGAGGATTGCAGGCGCCATACCACGCCGTGAAACTTTTGCCGTACAGATAGGAGATTTCCGAATAACGGATATCGAATGTCTGCTTGCCGGCGATAGCGCGCTGCACTACCACTTTGCCCGGCCAAACAGCACACATGTACTGCGATACTGGCTCACAAGACTCGCTCTGGACTGTCATCCACAAAAGCCCGCTGCCGCAGGCAGCCGGATATTCCTCAGAGGTGAAAAAGGTAAGGATGTTCTGCACAAACGCCTGATTCCAGTCGCGGACGCCCAGGAACAGCTGGCCGGTTTGCTGGAGCTCTATTGGCAGGGTTTGCGCTCACCACTGGCTCTCCTTCCCGCTCTGTCCTGCGACTATCTCAAATCGCTGCTGCCCGAGCCAAAAGGGCTGGATATCCACTCCCGCGCGGATATTCTGTGCCTCGTCGAACAGGCATCGCCGCAGATGCGCCGCGAAGCGTGGGAAAACGCCTGTGCTCAATGGAACGAAATACGCGTCCAGGACGACGCCTTACGTTTTCTGTTTCCGGAAGGCTACCAGCTGCCGGAAAAAGAACTGCACGAACAGTCGTCCTCGCTTTGGGCCGGCTGTTTTTCGGCCCTGCGCGACGAAAACGGCAATCTTTCTTTCCTTTAAATTACTTCTTCTCAAAAGCCGGCAGAATATATTCCGCCTCCGGAATGTGGGTGGCCCCGCTTTTGTCCAAGATGCTGGAATAGAGGGTGAAACGATCCACACCAAAGGGCGAACCGGAAAAAAACGTTTGCGCGTCCAGATAACGTTTCAACCCAAATGCCGCTTCCCCTCCCAGACGGGCCAAGGTGATATGGGGGGTAAACTTGCGTTTTTCCAACTGAATGCCCAGTCCTTGCAAACAACTGGTCATCTGCCTTTGCAGGCGCATAAGAGCCGGATTTTCCGCCACTCCCGCCCATAGCACCCGTGGCTCTCCCCGGGGCGGGAAAAAGCCCAGCGTTCGAAACTGGAGGGAAAAAGCAGATGGTCCATTCCTCTCAAGCACGCATAAGCTCTCTCGAATACTGCGGAAAACCACTTCGTCCACTTCGCCGATGAAACACAGGGTCAAATGCAGCTGCTTCGGCGGCGTCCAGCGGGCATCAGGTAATCCGCTACAAAGAGCAACCAGTTCCTCACGTGCCGTCTCCGACGGATTAATGGCCACAAAAAGTCGTTTGTTCAAATTTCCAGGCACTGTAATCCTATATATTTAATATGTTTGGAAAAGCCAGAGCACCATCCGTCCTGAAGAATCCTTCTGCTTTGACGTTTGGCGCCATGTTTTCAAACATTGCCTGCTTACTCCACTATCAGTGGCTTTTGTCCCGGGGCTTCGCCAATCTGACATCCACCATTTCTTTCAACTCCTTGCCGACCTTGAAAAACGGCAAGCGTTTGGGAGCCACTTCTATCTGCTCGCCGGTACGGGGATTGCGGCCGATATAGGACTTGTAATCCCGCACGGCAAAGCTTCCAAATCCGCGAATTTCGATCCGTTCGCCCGAAGCCAAAGCATCGGCCATGGTATCGAAGATCAGATTCACAATTTCAGTGGACTGTTTATAGGATATGTTGCGAGCCAGGCATAACGCCTCAATCAACTCCGACTTGTTCATAATCTTTCCTCCTCAAAAAACACCATCAAAAAAAGATGACAGTAAAAAAACAGGAAATTCGGATGACTGCCCGTCATCGCAGCTCGTTACAGCCACGATGCGTTACAATGTCCGTTCTCTTCCACCCTTTGTGCCAAACATGCCACAATTCGCATTTTTTCGTCCCATCCTTCCCGGACGCTTTTTCCTTTTGACAAAGATAGGGCAGCACTTGCCGAAGCGTCAAGCAAACTCCAGCATAATCAACATGTTTTAGCGATGACATTCAAAAAAAACAACCGCAAAACCACCCTGTGCTCCCCCGTTTGCGGCCATTTTCCCTGTAGCGTGTCCTTGGGTGCTTGTATTACAATGCAATAACTATGACGACATGGCGCCTTTCCAAATATATCTCTCAGGAAGTGCTTGCCCCAATGGCCATCAGCCTGGCAATTTTGTCGTTTGTCCTGCTGATGGGCAACCTCCTCAAGCTGACGGATCTGATCATCAACCGCGGCGTCCCGATCCGGGATATCGCGATGCTCTTTCTTTACCTGCTTCCATCATTCTTTGACATTACACTGGGCATGGCCTTTCTCATTGGCATCCTCATCGGTTTTTCACGTCTTTCCACCGATCACGAGATCGTGGCCATGAAGGCGGCTGGCATCAGCTTATGGCGCATGACGCGGCCAATTGTCGTCATAGCGCTCATTACAACAGCTGTTCTCGCAGGCATTTCGTTTTACGCCAAACCCCTGGGACGAAAAAATTTCAAGGCCCAGGTTTTCCAGATCCTGCAAAACCGCATTGGCAAGGGACTGGAGCCGATGGTCTTCTTTCACGATTTCGAAGACGTGGTGCTGTTTGCCCGCGAAGTGGAACAGAATGGCCAGATGCGTGGAATTTTTCTGTATGACAACCGGGATCCCGAGATTACCTCGACCATCTCCGCAGAAAGCGGGAGACTCTTCTCCAACCAGAGCGCCATGACTTTCTCCATCCTGCTGCAAAACGGCGCACTGCACAATCATGCGCTCAGCGGCAAGGACACCAGTTACCGCGTCATGAATTTCGCCAATTATGATCTGAATCTCAGTTTCGCGGATAAAAGCGAGGGCAAGGCGCCGCGCCTCAACCCCAAAGAAATGACCTTCCAGGAAATTCTGACGGGTACCGGTTCAACACCCAAGCAGCAGCGCCAGATGGATGTCGAATTTCACAAGCGGCTGGCGCTCTGTGTAGTGCCCCTGCTGTTCGTGCTGATAGGAATCCCCTTGGGGATCTGTTCGCCACGCTCAGGCCGAATGGGAGGTTTTTCCTTTTCTCTGGTCGTGTTTCTCGCCTATCACCTGCTTTCCTCTTTCTCGGAAACGCTCTGTCTGGAGCACATGCAGATGCCACTGGGCGTGTTGTGGCTCCCCGATCTTTTTTTCCTGCTCACGGGCCTGTTTCTTTACCATGCAGCCGCTGCGGAAATGGCGCCGCGCTGGCTGACTGGATTGATCGCGCTCTTCACGGGCAAACTGTTGCGGAGACCTCCCCATGCACATTCTTGACCGCTATGTGATCACCCGTTTTCTGAACTTTTTTTTTCTGGCGCTGGCGGCCTTCAGCGGCGTCTATCTGCTGGTAGACTTTATCGAAAAACTTGACAATTTCATCGATAACGACGCGCCCTGGTCGCTGTGCCTGCTCTTTTTTCTCAACAAGCTGCCGATGATCTTTTCGCAGGTCACACCGTTAGCGGTTCTCCTGGGTTCCTTTCTTACTGTCGCCAGCCTTTCGCGCAACGGTGAGCTGATTGCCATGTTCTCCGGCGGGGTGGGCCTGCGGCGGGTCCTTACGCCGATCTTTGTGCTGGCGCTGCTGGTTGTTGCCGCCAACTTCGCCATCAATGAGTACCTGTTGCCCATCACCACGGAAAAGATGAACCACATCCTCTATCAGGAAATCCGTAAAAAGCCGCTGACATTCATGAAGGAAGGCGGCGCATGGCTGCGGGAAAAAAACCGGCTGGTGCACATCACCTCGCTGGAGCCGCAGGGAATGATTCTGCAGGGTGTGGCCATCTACACCATGGATGAACGTTTTCAGATTGTCGCGTACGAAGAGGCCAACCGCGCCATGTACCAAGAGGGAGCCTGGATCGCCGACCAGCTGATCCGCCGCCGCTTCGATCCCCAAACCGGCGCCTTGCTGGAATTCGCCAGCCTGCAAAAAACTCCAATCGATTTTCACAAGCCCCCCAAAGAATTCCGCAGGGTCAACGCCAAACGGGACGAGCTCAACTATCGCCAGTTGCATCACCTGGCCCACCGCCTTCAGGCGGAAGGGTTTGACGCCACCAGTTACCGTGTAGACATGCACAGCCGGCTGGCGGTACCCTTCGCATCGTTCATCATGGTCATACTTGGCATTCCCTTCGCACTGCGCAACAGCCGAAGAGCCGGTGTCGCCATGGGAATGGCCATCAGTGTTGGCGTGGGAATGATTTACTTTTTCGCCCAGGCCACGTTGACCGCGTTTGGCTACTCCGCGCTGCTGCCGCCGCTGGTGGCGGCCTGGTCGGCCAATATTATTTTCATGTTGTTGGGGATAGGACTTTTTCTGAATCTGGAGCAGTAGCGTCCCATCCAACAGAGGATGCGTTGTCTCTCTTCCCCTTGCCGGGCGTGACGACGCGCCGCTTCCGTCTGACTTGCAAAGGAGCTCTATATGGCCAAAATTATTCCTTTTTGCGGCATTCTTTTCAATCGTGACAAGATCCGGGATCTCAGAAGCGTCATGGCGCCTCCCTACGACTGCATTTCGGAAGAAATGCAGGAAGAACTCTACTCCTCAAATCCCTACAATGTGGTGCGGCTGATTCTGGGCAAAACCACGCCCGAAGACACTGAAAGCTCCAACCGTTATACCCGTTCGGCGCAAACCCTCAACGAATGGCTTGGCAACGGCATTCTGGTACAAGATGCAGAACCTGCCATCTATATTTATGATCAGGGTTATCAGGATGAAGACGGTGCCCCGATTACCCGCAGGGGATTTTTGGCGCTGGTGCGGCTGGAAGATTTCTCTACCGGAACAGTCAAACCGCATGAACGCACACTGGATGGTCCCAAAAACGACCGATTCATGCTGATGAAAGCCTGCAAGGCCAATTTGAGCCCAATTTTCGCCCTCTATTCCGATCCAACGTTTGCCCTGGAGGCGATCCTGAACCACCACCGCAAACGGGAACCGGATATCGCCGTCCGCTACAACAACGAGCAGCACAATCTGTGGCGCGTGACAGATGAAAGTCCCATAACCATTTGCCGTACTTTGCTGAACGACAAACCGCTGCTCATCGCCGACGGCCACCATCGCTACGAAACGGCCTTACGCTACCGGGATCTTATGCGCGAACAGATGCCGGACTATACCGGCCGGGAACTTTTCAACTATGCCCTGATGTATTTTTGCAACATGGAAGATCCGGGGCTGACGGTATTTCCCATCCATCGTCTCCTGTCCAGGCTGGATGCAATGGACGAGGCAACCTTCCTGGACAAGGTCGCCCCCCTTTTCGTGGTCCAGCCGGATGCTTTCGATGCCGATGATCCGGTTTCATGCAAACGGGTTCGCAACACGCTCGCCGAGAAAAAACATACCTTTGCATGGTATCCCGGCGGAAAAAAACTCTACTTTATGACCCTGCGCGATCTGGAAGTCATGGACAAACATTTTCAGGGAAATGTTCCCCAACAGTTGAAGACCCTGGACATCTCCATCCTGCACAAACTGATCTTTGAAGACCTCTTCCATATTTCCGAGGAAGATCAGCGAAATGAAAAATATATCCGCTATGTCAACAACTTTGCCGAAGCGTTGCACGCCGTCCGGAAAAATGAAGCGCAAATGGCCTTCCTTCTTAACCCGACCAGAATCTGTGAAGTTCGGGAGGTAGCCAATCACGGCGGTAAAATGCCGCAGAAATCTACCTACTTCTACCCCAAGCTGTTAAGCGGACTTATCTTCAACAAATTGGCCTGAAAAAATACGCCATAACGGGTACTTCACGTACCCGTTATGGGTTTCAGCTTTCCCTGCAAAGAAAGACGAAGTACCAATGGAAATTATTCGCAGCCTCGATGATCCACGCTTTCCCCTGCACCATACGATTCTGACCATTGGCAACTTCGACGGTGTGCATTTGGGCCACCAGGAAATTTTCCGACAAGTTGTGGCAACCGCCCGCAAGATTCAGGGCCGCCCGGCGGTCATGACCTTTGTGCCGCACCCGCTGGAAGTGTTGGCGCCGCAACGGGCGCCCCGCCGCCTGACCACCCAGGACGAAAAGGAAGAATTGATTGCCGAAGCGGGCATAGACCTTCTGCTCAGCATTCCCTTCACCACCGCCGTTGCCCGGATGGAGGCGAAAAGATTCGTCGAGGACATCCTGGTGCGCCAACTGGGCTTGCGCTTTCTTGTCGTCGGGCAAGACTACCGTTTCGGATGGCAACGAACCGGGGACAGCGCCGCGTTGATTCGCTGGGGAAAAGAGCTGGGCTTTGCAACGCACATTCTGGAGCCTGTCCAACACGACGGCCGAATCTACAGTTCCACGCGCATACGGGAACTTGTCGCATCGGGACAGGTGGAGGAAGCTGCGGCCTTTTTGGGAAGGGATTTCCAGTTAGCCGGAATTGTCCGTTCCGGTTTCCGGCGTGGCCGGCAACTGGGCTTTCCAACCGCCAATCTGGAACCGGATCACAAAATTCTGCCCGGCTGCGGCGTATACGCCGTGCGAGTCGAATTCCGAGGGCAAAGCCATGAGGGAGTGGCCAACATTGGTTCCAACCCCACCTTCTCCGGCCAAAAGCTGAGCATCGAAGTGCATATTCTGGATTTTGCCCAAAATATCTACGGAGAACGGCTGATTGTGCGCTTCATCAAACGGCTGCGTGACGAAAAACTTTTCCCCTCGCCAGAGGCGCTGCACGCCGTCATTGAGCAGGATGTCCTTCAGGCGCGCGCCCTGCTGCACCATACGCAAAAGGAAAACTGCCGTCCTTGAAAAAACTCAAAAAAGGGGCCGAAAAACGAGAGGCCAACGCAGGAATATCATGGATATTTATGGAATTTTTGGTTATCCCATTGCGCATTCCCGTTCCCCCCAGATGCATAACCGCACCTTTCAAAAATTGGGGATCGACGCAGTCTACGTGCCCTTCCTGA
>JAFZPK010000057.1 GCA_017552515.1 Deltaproteobacteria bacterium
CCGCATAGTCTGTGCCTTCGCCATATGTTGGCTCCGGATTGGCCGTGTTGACAATGGCATCCGCCTTCACCCTGGTGATGTCGTCTCTGATGATCTTGAATGGCATAATGAAATCCTGCCTTGTCTTGTTGGAGGCGTACTTGCGATGTGAGGCGCAGTATATGCGAGGCGCTGGAGCGGTGCAACGCGGACAAGAAGGAAGGGGAAGAGTAAGGTGCCCCCTGTGATGACTAGAATTTGGGAGGTTAGAATGAAAATTTTCTGCATGATTGTGGCTGTACTGCTTTCCATGGTGCCTGTGGCGGCAATGGCTGACGATGTCAGTGACAAGCTGGACGGCACATGGATTGAGACCAGACAGATCAAGGACTATCCGAGAACGATTCTCCATTTCAACGGCCGGAAACTTCGCGTCGAGAATATGTTCGACAAGGAAATCTCCGTTGAGTACACGGTCACGGAAAAGAAGGCCGACGAGTTCAGCATCAGCTTCGAATACCGCCACAAGGTCAAGCGGGGCAATGGCCGGATTGTCGAGTACCGGGAAACGCCGGAGTTTCTTTTTCATGTGGAAAACGGCCGACCAATCCTTTCCCAAACGGTCATCGAACTCGATGGACGCGGCCTGATCATTTGGAACGAATATCTGCGCAAGGAGCATTTTGCCGATGGCTTCGAATCCGAGCTGAGAAAAACGCTGAACAACCGGCCAGCCCCACCCATGATGAAAGAATGAAGAAAGATTCCTACGTCGGTCCGTTTTGTTTTTCTCTACGGCACAAATTCAAGTTGACCTGCTCGTCCGAGTTTTGGAGAGGACCTAACGTGACGAGTCCATGTCTTGCAAGATATAGCACTAAGTGCTAATCTCAGAATATGAAAAGAGCGTTCAAAACCAAGACATTCAATCGCTGGATGAGTAAGGCAGGGCTGGAAGATGACGTGCTTCGGGAGGCGGTTGCAGAAATGGAACAAGGCCTCTTTGATGCCGATCTTGGAAGCGGCTTGGTGAAAAAACGTGTTGGCCTTTCAGGAAAGGGCAAACGTGGGGGAGCTCGGACGATAGTTGCCACGAACTATTGCGGCACTTGGTTTTTCCTCTTTGGCTACCAGAAAAATGAGAGAGCGAATATAAGCAAACGGGATGAGGAAGTTTTGAAACTCCTTGGAGCCAAACTTCTGCGCATGAATGACAGTTTGATTACTGCGGCCATAATGGCTGGGCAGATAAAGGAGATAGCGTTATGAAGGTGACTTTCAGGAACCGCATAGCTGAGGAAGCCCATGAAATGGCCACCGGCCTGCTTTCTATCGGAGCAATCGACAAAACGGAGATGGATGAATTTGACGCACTCTGTTTTATGCCTGCACCAAAGTACGATAGCACCATGATCCGCGAACTGCGCAACAGGCTCAAACTCACGCAGATAGCGTTGGCAGCAGCACTTAATACGTCGGTCTCCACAGTACAAAAATGGGAGGCTGGCGCCAAGAAACCTAGCGGCCCATCCTGCAAGCTTCTGTATCTTCTTGACAGAAATGGTCTCGCTTCTCTGCGTGTGAATTGAACGTCGTAGTCGTACGTCAAAGAAACTCGCATGAAACCGGCCTTTCCAGACAGGGCGAGTACTCAGGGGCTCACCCTTGTGAGGAAGCAAAAAATCCGCCATGCCGTCTTCCCTTTCCGTGTACTTCCATATTCCGTTCTGCTTAAGGAAATGCCCCTACTGCGACTTCTATTCGGTGGCGGGCGAGCAGGAGCACATCGACGCCTATGTCGCGGCGTTGGAACGGCAGCTGGCGTCCCCAAAGGCCGGAGGTTTTCAAGCCGACGAAACCTGCTCCAGCGTGTTCTTTGGAGGCGGCACACCTTCGCTGATGACGCCTTTCCAGGTGGGGCGGCTGCTGGATGCCGTGGCGCGGCGTTTCGGTTTCACGGAGGATGCCGAAATTACGCTGGAGGCCAATCCCGGCACGGTGACACCGGAAAAGCTTGCCGGATGGCGTGCGGCTGGCGTCAACCGGCTGTCGCTGGGCGCGCAGTCCTTCGACGACAGGTATCTGGCCGCTCTGGGCCGGATCCACAGTGCGGCGGACATCACTCAGAGCGTCCGCTGGGCGCGGAAGGCCGGTTTTGCCAATCTGAGTCTCGATATTATCTTCGGTCTGGCCGGTCAGGATCTACGAGATTTTGGGGAGCAGTTGCGGCGGGCGCTCGATTTTGCTCCGCAGCATCTGTCACTTTATGGTCTGGGCATTGAGGAGGGCACGCCCTTCGGGGCGCTTGAGGCGCAGGGCGCGTGTCTTACGGCGGATGAGGAAGCATGGGCGGACATGTACCTTGCGGCGCACGAGCTGCTGACAAAACATGGGTTTGTCCACTATGAGATTTCCAACTACGCGCTTGCGGGATGCGAATGCCGTCACAACCTGCGCTACTGGCGCCGGGGAACCTCGCTGGGGATTGGTGCCGGGGCGCATGGGTTCAACGCGCAGGGCTATGGCGCGCGTTACGCCGTGCCCGCGGACTGGCGGGGCTATATCCGGGGGGAAACCATGCCGGTGGAGATCGAAAGCTTCGGCCGCCGCCAGGCGATGGCGGAGACACTCTATTTGGGATTGCGCACTGCGGAGGGCGTTTCCTGCGCGGAATTTGAGGAACGTTTTGGCGTTACGCCCGGGAAGGAATTCGCGCGGGCGCTGGAGCTGGGCGGCGACCACATCGAAACACACGACGGACGCCTGCGTATGCGGCTTTCCGGCTGGCTCGTCTACGATGCGCTGATCGAACGGTTTTTGTGATGGGTCTGCTTTTTATTGCGGTACATCGAACGGGCAGGGTTTCACGGGGATGGCGGGCGTGACATGTTCGCCGATGATCTTTTCCATCCAGATCATGTCGTACCAGCGCCCAAACTTGTAGCCGCACTGCGCGAAAGTCCCTGCCAGTTTAAAACCGAGATGGCTATGGAAATGCGCGCTGTCGCGCGTGAGGTACTCGTCTTCGGCGCGTGGCCAGGCGATGCAGGCGTAGAGGTTGAGGATCCCCATTTGACCCAGCCGCTCTTCCAGTTCCCGGTAGAGCCGGCCGCCGATGCCGGAGCGGCGCAAGGAACGATCCACGTAGATGGAAAGTTCCGCCGACCACGAGTAGGCCTCCCGCCCGACAAAAGGCCCCGCGTAGGCGTAACCCGCGATGTGTTCCTGCCTGAGCGCTACCAGCCAAGGGTAGCCGGCGTCGAGCCGCGCCGAGATCCGCTCCCGGAACTGCGCAACGCTGGGCGTTTCGTATTCAAAGGTGATGGCAGTCTGTTCCACATAGGGCGCGTAGATCCGCAGCATATCCGCCGCATCCTCCGCAACCGCCATTCGTATTTGTGTCTCTTCCATGGGAAAACCTTCTTTTTCGCCTTGCCCGCCGCTTCAGAGCATCACCTTGATGGCAAACACCAGGGAAATGATCCACATGGACAGCGGAATTTCCCGGAAACGGCCCAGAACCAGATACAGCCCGACATGTGCCACTACTCCCATCATGACGCCGTTGGCGACACTGCTTGAAAACGTCATGAACAAAATGCACAGAAAGGCGGGGATACCCTCAATCGGATTGTTAAAGTTGATGCCCTGGACCGAGGAGAACAGGGACAGACCGACCATCAGCAGCGCCGGCGCGCTGGCGACCAGCGGGATGGAAAGGAAGAGCGGCGCCAGGAAAAGCGACAAGCCCAGCAGCACCGCCGTGCACAGTGCGGTCAGACCGGTACGGCCGCCTTCGGTGATACCGGCAGAGGATTCGATGCTGGCGCTGATAGTGGAGGTGCCGAAAATGGCCCCGGCGGTGGTGCCGAAGGCATCGGCAAAGAGCGCTTCCTTACAGTTGGAGATGGTACCGTCGGCATGCACCATGCCGGCCTTCACGGCGCAGCCGATAAGCGTGCCGACCGTGTCGAAGATGTCGACGGTCAGCAGGGTGAAGAGCACCATCAGGAAATCGAGGCTGAACATCTCACCGAATTCGAAACACCAGAAGGTGGGGCCGAGACTGGGGGGGAGCCAGTTGCCGGTGGCGTAATGGGTTATGCCCAGCGGCACGCCGAGCAGGGTGAGCGCGATAATGCCCATGAGCAGGGCACCGCGTACCTTGAAGGCCAGCAGGCTGCCGGTGAGAATCAGGCCGGTGAACAGCAAAAGCGCCTGGGGAGAGGTGATGTCGCCCAGGATCAGCAGTTCGCTTGCTCCGGAAGCGATAAGGCCGGCGTTTTTCAGGGCGATGGTGGCGATGAACAGGCCCAGCCCCACGGATATGGCGTTTTTCAGGCTGGCGGGAATGCCGTAGACGATGGCTTCCCGGATGTTGAAAAAGGTCATGAAGATGAAGATCAGGCCCTCGACAAAGACGGCAGTCAGCGCGAATTGCCAGGAATGCCCCATGTTGAGCACGACCGTATTGGCGATAAAGAGGTTGATTCCTACCCCCGGTGTCAGTGCGAAGGGAAGATTGGCGCTCAGGGCCATGACCAGGGTGGCCAGTGCCGACGACAGCGCCGTGGCGGTAAAAACCGCGCCGGCGTCCATGCCGGCCCCGGCAAGAACGGCCGGATTAACCGCCAGAATGTAGGCCAGGGTGAAAAAGGTGGTCACGCCTGCGGTCAGTTCGGTCCTAATCGTGGTTTTCCGTCTGGAAAGCTTGAAAAATCTGTTTATATCCATAGATTTTTCCTCCAGTTCCCGGCAACTTGCTTGAACGATGTCCCCGCGTGTCGTGGACCTTTCGATGACCGGTTTTATGAGCCGCTCATCGGTCCCTGGCCGCCGCGTTCAGCTCTTCCAGCAGGCGCGCAGTGTCCACGTCGTGGAAATCCGCGCAGTGCTTGACGGTGCTCAGTCCGGCAAGCTGGCAGTCTGGGCAGTCGAGCCCGAAGCCTTCGACACTTCCCGCGTTTGCGAATAGCGCCGGGCGCTTTCTTCCAGTGGCATTTCCAGAGTGATCATGGCCTGTTTCCCTCTGCTTCAGATCCGTACGATATCGTTGTCCCGGGAATCAGAGCGGGCGGCAAACTTTTTGCGCAGTGCCTCCTGCACCGGAGGCGGCACGAAGGAATCGACGTTTCCGCCGTGCGAGGCGACTTCCTTGACCACGGACGAGCTCAAAAAGGCGTAGGGCAGCGAGGTCATCAGGAACAGGGTTTCCGTGTTCTTGTCCAGCTGATGGTTGGTCTGGGCAATCTGGTATTCGTACTCGAAATCGGTGACGGCTCGCAATCCGCGCAGAATGATGTGCGCCTTCCGGCGCCGGATGTAGTCGATGAGCAGGCCGTTGAAGGTGTCCACCTCCAGACGCGGATTGCTGCCCACGGTTTGCCGTACCAGTTCCAGCCGTTCGTCAATGTTGAAGAGCGGCGTCTTTTCATCGTTGTTGGCAACGGCCACGATCAGGCGCTCAAAGATTTCCAGTCCTCGCGTGATGATGTCCAGATGTCCCAGCGTAATGGGGTCGAAGGAGCCGGGATAGACGGCGATTCTGTGTTGATTCATGGTTGCCCTCCCAAGCATTGGCAGGTTGCGATCTGTGAAAAGCGGGTGATTGACGCGGCCATGCCGTCATGAGTTTCCGGGCGTCACGGCGAAGAGGTGCAGCGCCGTGTCGCCGTATATCGCCGTGCGGAACCGGCAGAGGGAGCCGAACTGCCCGGCGAGCGTCTCATCTTTTTGCGTTTCGGCGCATACGGTGGCATTCGGAGCCGCCAGCTCGCGCCGGGCAATGATTTCCAGAGCGGGTGGCAGCAACTCCTTATGATACGGCGGATCGAGAAAGATGAGATCATATTTTTCATCCAGGCGCGGCAGAATCGCCGACACATCCGCCGCAAGCAAATGAGCGCGCGAATCCAGGCCGCAGCGGCGCAGATTTTCCCGGATGAGTGTCTGCGCACGCGGCGAGCGTTCCACGAAGGTTGCCTTCTGCGCGCCGCGGCTCAGGGCCTCAATACCCAGCGCGCCGGTGCCGGCAAACAGATCCAGGACCTGAAAGCCTTCCGGCGAACCCATCCGGCTGAACAGGATGCTGAACAGCGCTTCCCGAATCCGGTCGGCCGTGGGGCGAATGGCGCTGCCCTCAAATTCGGCAAGCTTTCTTCCTCTGGCAAAACCGCCTATTATCCGCATGGTGCATGTATCCTTTGCACGCCAGTCAATGTCGTGGTTTATTGTGCTTTTGGATGTGTCGTTTTGAGAGGTTCTTTTCAAAAAACCTTTTTATCACAGTCACCCCGGGAATGAAAAAAGACTTTCTGGCGTTTTTCAACCTTTTGCTTTTTTTTAAAGGAGCGATATGGAACGAACCGATCTTGCCTCTTACGCGGTTCTCAGCGAACACAGTCTGGGACGGCGCTATCCCGAGAAACACCGCGACAATCGGCCAGCCTTCCGGCGCGATCGTGACCGGATTATTCACAGCGCCGCGTTTCGCCGGCTGGAGTACAAGACGCAGGTTTTTGTCAACCACGAGGGTGACTACTACCGCACCCGCCTGACCCATTCGCTGGAGGTGGCGCAGATCGCCCGCAGTATCGCCGCATTTTTGCGGCTCAACGAGGATCTGGTGGAGGCCTTGTCGCTTTCACATGATCTGGGGCATACGCCTTTTGGACATACCGGTGAGGAGACGCTCAATCGCCTGATGAAGGAACACGGCGGCTTCGATCACAATGTTCAGTCCCTGCGCGTGGTGGAGGAACTGGAAGAGCGCTATCCCGGTTTTGACGGCCTCAATCTGACCTGGGAGACGCGCGAGGGGATCATCAAGCACGCGCCCCGTTACGAAAATTCGCCGCTGCTCATCGAACTGCAGTACTTTCGCGGGCTGCATCCGCCGTTGGAAGCGCAGATCGTCGATGTCGCCGACGAGATCGCCTACAACAATCACGATATCGACGATGGCCTGAAGGCAGGCTACATTACGCTGGAACAGTTGCGCGGCGTGGAAATTTGGCGGGAAACCTTCGAACGGGTGGGGCGGATGTGGCCCGGACTGGACGAGCGCCGCCATATCTACCAGACCATCAGTTCCCTCATCGGCCTTCTGGTGGACGATGTGGTTGCCCATACGCTCAAAATGCTTGCAGAGCATTGTGTGACCACGCTCGACGACGTGCGGCGCGCCCCGCAGAGGCTGGTTGGCTTCAGCCCGGAGCTTAATGAGCGCGGGCGGGAGTTGAAGAACTTTTTGCGCACCAATCTCTACCGGCACTATCTGGTGGAGAGGATGCGCTTCAAGGCCACCTTTTTTATTGAGCGAATCTTTGCCTGCTATATGGAATCGCCGACGCTGCTGCCGGCAACTTGCGCGCGCGGTGTCGAAAAGTTCGGTTATGAACGGGCGGTTTGCGACTATATCGCCGCCATGACGGACCGCTACGCGCTGGAAGAGTATCGCCGCCTGTTCGAACCCTTCGAGCGGGTCCGGAACGGTGTTCTCTAAAAATATCCTGATATTCCATGTTGATATTTACTCTGAGGGCTGTTTGTGCAAGTATCCGCCCACATGCTGTTTGATGCGCATGCAGAAATACGCCTGCCTTCGCGCGGTTTTTTATTGTGTTGCCGGAGACGGTTCGGTTTTGGATTACTTTGAAGAGAAAGACGGGAACGGAAATGGCGGAACACGGGGAAAACTACGCACCTGGCGCGGAACGGCGGCTCAACTTCACCATGGGAGGGCTGCTTGCGGATATTGCACGGCGCTTTCCCGCAAATGACGCGCTGGTGTATCCGGCACGCAATCTGCGCTACACCTATCAGGAATTGAACGCGCTCTGCGATCGGGTAGCCAAGGGACTGATGGCCATTGGCGTGCAGCGCGACGACAAGGTTGCCATTTGGGCGACCAACGTGCCGGAATGGGTCATCCTTGATTTCGCCTCCAGTAAAATCGGCGCTGCCCTGGTAACCATCAATACTCTCTACAAGAGCGCGGAACTGGAAAGCATCCTCAAACAGTCGGATACTTCCACGCTGTGCCTGATCAAGGGTTTCAGCGATATCGACTACGTGGAGACCCTTTGCCGGATAGCTCCCGAGATCAGAAAATACCCCTTTGGAGAAACCCGCAGTGCCGTGCTGCCTTTTTTGCGGCGGGTGCTGTTCATCGGCGAGGGGACACCGGAGGGCATGCTGAATTTCGGTGAGCTGGAAAAACTGGGCGAAAGTGTGCCGGACGCCGAATATCGCGCCCGTACAGCTTCGCTGGATCAACATGACGTCATTACTCTTCAGTATACTTCCGGCACCACCGGTTTGCCAAAAGGAGTGATGCTGACGCATCACAATATTATTAACAACGGGTATTTCATCGGCGAATGCATGAACTTTACCGAGAAAGACCGGCTCTGTGTGCCAGTGCCCTTTTTCCATTGCTTCGGCAGTGTGCTGGCGATTCTGGCTGCGGTGACCCACGGCGCGGCGCTGGTGATCCCCTGGGAATATTTCCGGCCGGAGCCGGTTCTTCAGGCGATTGAGCGGGAAAAATGCACCGCGGTGCACGGTGTGCCGACCATGTTCATCGCCGAGATGGAGCATCCCCGTTTCAGCCGTTACGATGTTTCCTCGCTGCGTACCGGCATCATGGCCGGTACGGTTTGCCCGATAGATGTCATGCGCCGTGCGGTCAATTTGATGAACCTGCGGGAAATCACCAGCGTCTACGGCCTGACCGAAGCCTCGCCCGGCATCACGCAGACCCGCGTTTCCGACTCCATCGAGCTGCGGGTCTCCACTGTGGGGAGGGTGCTTCCCGGCGCCGAGGCCAAGGTGATTGATGTGGAGACCGGCCGGACTCTGCCGCCGGGACAGCAGGGCGAGATTGTCGCACGTGGCTATATGGTCATGAAGGGCTACTACAAGATGCCGGAAGAAACCGCCAAGGTCGTCGAACCGGACGGCTGGCTGCATACCGGCGACCTGGGCGAAGTGGACGAAAACGGCTATTTCCGGATCACGGGCCGGGTCAAGCAGATGATCATCCGCGGCGGAGAGAACGTCTATCCTCTGGAAATAGAGAACTATCTGTATACACATCCCAAAATTGCCGACGTGCAGGTTTTCGGTGTGCCCGATCGCAAGTACGGTGAACAGGTGATGGCCGCCATCCGGCTCAAGGAGGGGATGTGTTGCACCGAGCAGGAAATCAAGGCCTTCTGCCGGGGACGTATTGCCAACTACAAGGTGCCGTACTATGTCAAGTTCGTGGAGAATTTCCCCATGACTGCCAGCGGCAAGATCCAGAAGTTCAAACTGCGCGAGATGGCGATTCGCGAAATGAATTTGGAAGATATCGATCCGTTCAAATCATGAAAAACGACACAACACCCATATCCGAATTGAAAAGGCGGACCGCCGCGTTTCAGGAGCTTCTGGTTCGGCAGGGGCTGGAGGGCGCGCTGGTACTGCAAAATACCGATCTGTTTTACTTCACGGGTACCATCCAGCAGGGCCTGCTCTACATTCCGGCCGAAGGCGTGCCGCTCTACATGGTGCGCAAGGAACTGGGGCGTGCGCGTGCGGAATCGGCTCTGGAACATATCGTGCCGGTGCGTGGATTTCGCGAGGCGCCTGCCCGGTTTGCGGAATATGGCCTGCCCGTTCCACGCACATTGGGGATGGAACTGGATGTGGTGCCGGTTGCCGTGTTTCGTCGCATTGCCGAGTTGTTCCCGGAGAGCGCGATACGCGATGTGACGCCGCTCATCCGGCGGGTTCGATCGATAAAGTCGTCCTACGAGCTGGAGTGGATGCGGGCGGCGGCGGAGATGGTGACAGCGCTCTGCGGCAAGGCGGGCGGCTTCATTCGCGAAGGACGCCTGGAACAGGAAGTGGCTGCGGATCTGGAGCACGAAGTACGAATGCTGGGGCATCAGGGACTCTTGCGGATGCGGGCTTTCAACTGCGAGATATTTATGGGACAGTTCATGTCGGGAGCGAATGCGGCAATTCCGGCCTATCTCAACGCACCGCTGGGCGGTCCAGGTCCCAATCCCTGCGTCGGTCGCGGCTGCGGCTGGAAGCGGATAGGGCGCAACGAGCCGGTGCTGTTTGATTACACGGGGGCTATCGGCGGCTATCTTTCCGATATGACGCGAATCTTTGTCATTGGCGCTCTGGAGGATGATCTGAGGCGCGGTTATGATGAGATGGTCGAGGTCCAGGAGCTGATGAAAACGCTGGTGCGTCCCGGTGAAAGCTGGAGCGCGGTTTATGCCGCCTGCCTCGATCTGGTGCGTCGTCAGGGGAATGCGGAGCGCTTCATGGGCGCGCCGGGCGCGCAGGTGCCCTTTATCGGTCATGGCATCGGCCTGGAAATCGACGAATATCCATTTATCGCCGGCGGTTTCGAGAATTTTGTGTTTGAGGAAAACATGACCTTTGCCTTCGAGCCGAAGCTGGTTTTCCCCGGGCGCGGCGCGGTCGGCATCGAAAATACCTTTGTGGTGACGGCAGAAGGCCCTCAGTCCCTGACCCTGGCGCCCGAGCATCTGATGGTGTTGTAGACAGGCCGGGAATGACGGCGCATCCTTCATCATTTCATATACCCCAAAATTGCTGAAATGCTGGTGCGAAACTCTTGAGCGGGAAATGGAGCGAAGAATCTGTACTCCTTTCAGGTTTTGTCGGGGGGACAAAAAACTATGGAAACCATGCAAGCCTCTTCAATAAAGCTGGGACTATGCGTGCCGCTGCTGAATGCCGGTTCGAATGCGCAGACGCTGGCAGAAGCATTGCGGCATCAGACGAGGATGCCCGATCGCCTGCTGGTGATCGATTCCGGCTGCACGGACGGCAGTGTGGCTCCCTTTCTCGAACAGGGTGCCGAAGTGTTGACGGTGGAGCGCGAGCGTTTCGATCACGGTGGTGTCCGGCGGCTTGCGGTGGAGCATCTGGCCGATTGCGATGTGTTGCTGTTCATGACGCAGGATGCCCTGCCCGCGAATGAGCGCAGCATAGAGCTGCTGGTGGAAGCCTTGCTGGCCTCTCCCAAATACGGACTTGCCTATGGCCGCCAGCTGCGTCGTTTCCCCTCCGAGACGCTGGATGCCCGTCTGAGGGATTTTAACTATCCGCCCCAGGATCGGGTCAAGTCGTCGGCTGATGTCCAGGAGTTGGGCCTGAGGACGGCCTTCGCCTCCGACGTCTTTGCGGCTTACCGGCGGGATGCGCTGCTTGCTGTGGGCAATTTTCCGCCGCGTGTTCTGGTCAACGAGGATATGCTGGTAGCTGCCCGCATGCTTCTGGCTGGCTGGAAAGTGGTCTACTGCGCGCAGGCCGAAGTGTTTCACGCCCATGATCATACCCTTGCGCAGGAATGGCGGCGCTTCTTTGACATTGGCGTGTTTCATGCGCGAGAGCCGTGGATTCGGGAGGCTTTTGGCCGCGCCGAGGGGGAGGGCTGGCGCTTTGTGCGGAGCCGTCTGCTTGAGGAGCATAAAATATCTCTCTTGCCCATGTTGGGACGCTGCGGGGTGAGATGGCTGGCTTTTCGCGCCGGGTTGCTGGAAAAATGGCTGCCGCTTGCGTTCAAAAAACGTTTGAGCGCGCAGAAAGCTTTTTGGATTCAGGAGACGGAGGAACGGCGGCTTCGCAGGAAGGACTCTTTTGCGGGGATTTTGCAAAGGATGGAAACGCCCCAAACGACAGTGGTGCTCGACGAGGATGTGCGGGAACTGTTCGCCGAACAGGGGCTGGACACGTTTGATGCCTTTATGGCCCTGGAAGGCGAACCGGTCTGCCGCAAACGGGGACGTTCGGTTTGCCGCTTCCGGGCAGGGGGGAGACTGTTCTATCTCAAGAAGAATTTTCTGAATCGCACCGAGCTGCTCAAGGGTTTGTGGCGTCTGCAGTTTTTACGGCGTGAGGCGGAGCACGAGTGGCGCAGGATCGAACAGGTGGGGCTGTCGGGCATTCCGGTGGTAACGCCGGTAGCCCGGGGGGGCCAGACCTGGAAGAACATTGAGATCGCCTCCTTTTTGGTGACGGAGGCTCTCTATGGCGCTATCGCGCTGGACGAGATCCTGCAGGATGACTTTTTCCGGATGGAGTTTGGGGAACGCAACACCCTGAGCCACAAGCTGGCGGCCCTGCTCCGGCGCTTTCACGATCAGGGATTCAACCATCAGGATCTGTATCTGAACCACATCTTCATGGACAGTGAACGGCGTTTCTATCTGCTGGATCTGCAACGGGTGGAGCTGAAGAGCCCGCTGCACGACTACCGCGTGATAAAGGATCTGGCGCAACTCAACTACTCGGCAAAATCCACCGGGCGTCTCTCTTCGGGGCGGCGTTTACGCTTTTTGCTTTCCTATCTGGGAATAGGGCGGCTTGACCAGCGCGCGCGCCGGATGCTGCTGCGGATTGTGGCCAAGACCACCC
>JAFZPK010000058.1 GCA_017552515.1 Deltaproteobacteria bacterium
AGGCTTTGTTGTAGGCTCCCTCCCAAGCTTTTCCGAGGACATGGGACGAAGTCCGATGTCCGAAAGAAAATGCAGAGCTGGCCGCGTAGCGGCCTGAAGGGGTCGGAGCTAGCATGTCTCCCACCTCATCCGCCCCTTCGGGGCACCTTCCACTCACAGGGGAAGGCTTTGTTGTAGGCTCCCTCCCAAGCTTTTCCGAGGACATGGGACGAAGTCCGATGTCCGAAAGAAAATGCAGAGCTCCCGGCGAAGCCGGGTGGGGGAGTAGGAGATTTCAACTCCTCAGGCCGCTTGTGCGGCCAGCTCCCTCAATGAGGGAGCCTGTTTCTTTGCCTGGGGTTTGCCTCCCTCTCAGAGGGAGGTGGCAGCCCGTAGGGCTGACGGAGGGAGTTGGGGGGCGGCTTCTTTCAGCGTTTCGCGTTAGAATCCCGGCAGCCGCAATTGCTCGGGCGGCAGCAGCAGGGCGCGGATCTTTTCCGGAGAAGCTTCGAAGAACTCGTTGCGCCAGGCGAGGAAGTAGCGTGCCCGGGAGGTTATGACGCCCAGTTTCCGCAGATCTGCAAAGTCAAGCCGCCGGTGACGGCGTTCCGCGAGAATCCGGCGCGCCGCCATGGGGCCGATTCCCGGCGTGCGCAGCAGCGTGGTGTAGGAGGCGGTATGGATCTCCACGGGGAAACACTCCGGATGCCGCAGGGCCCAGACGGTTTTGGGATCGAGGCGTGGATCCAGTTCGGGCTGATCGCCGGGCAGCAGTTCTTCCGTTTGAAAGCCGTAGAAGCGCAGCAGCCAGTCGGCCTGATAGAGCCGGTGCTCGCGCAGCTGCTGCGGCAGGGGATTTTGCGGCAGGCGGCGGTCGTGGTTGACGGGGCGGTAGGCCGAATAGTACATGCGCCGCAGCCCGGCGCGCCGGTAGAGCGCCTGGCTCAGGAGCAGAATCTGCCGGTCGCTTTCCGGAGAGGCGCCCACGATGAGCTGGCTGGTCTGGCCGGCTGTGACATAGCGGTTTTGCCGTTCCTGCCGGTCCTGCGCGATGTCGGCGCCGATCTGCAGCATGGGTGCGAGGATGCTGTGACGGCTTTTGTCCGGAGCAAGGTTGGTGAGTGCCCGTTCGGTCGGCAGTTCGATGTTGACGCTGACCCGGTCGGCCACCAGGCCGGCCCGGCGGATCAGTGCCGGATCGGCTCCGGGAATGACCTTGAGATGGATGTATCCTCCAAACTGATGCTTGAAACGCAGTTCCTCCGCAACCTGGTTCAGGCATTCCTGGGTGTTGTCCGGCGTGCGCCAGACGGCGGAGGTCAGAAACAGGCCGCCGATGCGCCCCTTGTGGTAGAGCTCAAGCGTCAGCCGCACCAGCTCCTCCACGGTAAAGGTCGCCCGCGGGATGTCGTTGCCGCGGCGGTTGGCGCAGTAGGCACAGTCGTAGACGCAGGCGTTGGAAAAAAGGATTTTCAGGAGCGTTATCTGCCGGCCGTTCCCGGCGCAGATGCGGCAGCAGCCGGGAAGATCGGTGGCAATTTCGCCGTATTGGCAGTCCAGATCACTGCGGGCCGCAGCCGTCAGTATCAGCAGTTTTTGCGTGGTATCCATGCTCATGTTTCGCGGAACCTTTGAAGGGCCGCCCAAAGGCCGGCGGTAAGATGTTTATATCATTTTCCCGCTTGCCAGAAGCGTTTTTCATGGCTTATACTCATTCTAGCATGTTCTCTGCCCGGTTTGTGAGGCATGACGCCCACACGGAATAGCTTGATTTCGGGTCTTTTTCAGGATGGCGGTGTGCATGCCCATTTTGAATGGGAAGCCTGAAGCTGTCACAAAGAGATCCCCCTTTATTGGTCCTCGCTGTGAGGCCAATTTGCCCACGGCAGGGTGGAGAACCTGCTCCCTTTAAAAAAGGCATCATTGTGAAACGATGCCTTTTTTGTTTTTTGAAGGAGATGTTCGTCCTATGAACGATGCCGCCCTGGTCCGTTTGCAGGTGGAGCAGCGGGAAATCCTCCTGCTGGGGACCGCCCATATTTCTCAGGAATCCGTCGACACGGTGCTGGAACTTGTTCCGGTGGAACATCCGGATGTGGTCTGCCTGGAGATGGACGAAAAGCGTTTTCAGGCTCTGCGGAACGGGCGGAACTGGCGCTCGCTGGACATCATCCAGGTTATCCGCCAGAAGAAGCTGCTCTACCTTGTCAGCAATCTGGTGCTGGCCTCGTTCCAGAAACGTCTGGGGGCGCAAACTGGCGTCCGTCCGGGAGCTGAGATGGCGGCGGCGGCCGGGATCGCCGAGCGGGAAAACGTTCGGACAGAACTCATCGACCGTGATATCCGGGCCACGCTGTTGCGGATCTGGCGCAGCACCGGCTGGTGGAAGAAGTGCCATCTTTTGGCCACGCTGCTGGCCTCATGCTTTGAGAAGACCGAAGTGGACGAAGCGGCGCTGGCTCGTCTGCGGGCGAGCGATGCGCTGGCCACGATGCTGGGGGAAATGGAACAGACGCTTCCGACGGTTAAAACTGTTCTGGTGGACGAGCGAGATCGCTACATGGCCACAAAGATTCTGCGCTGCGGCGGTCATAAGGTGCTGGCGGTGATCGGCGCTGCCCATCGTGACGGTATCGCCAGGCTTCTGGAAAGCGGTTATCGTGGCGAAGATCTTGAGACGCTTGAGCGCATTCCGGAAAAATCGCTGCTGACGAAGATTGTTCCGTGGCTGATTCCGGCGCTGGTGCTTGTACTGTTTGCTGCGGGCTTTGCTTTCGGAGACTGGCAAAAGGCCTCGGATGCCGTGCTTGTCTGGATTCTCGCCAACGGCCTGCTGGCCGCTCTGGGAGCGCTGATCGCGCTGGGACATCCGCTAACCGTGCTGTCGGCCTTTGTCGCCGCGCCCATTACCTCGCTCAATCCCATGATCGGCGCGGGATTCGTGACGGCGCTGGTTCAGGCGCTGGTTATGCCGCCTACGGTCGGAGACATGGAAACCGCGGGCGATGACATCACCACCTTGCGCGGTTGCTGGAAGAATCGCCTGCTCCGGCTCATACTGGTTTTCATTTTGCCTTCGGTGGGTTCTTCCATCGGTACTCTGCTTTCGTTTCACTGGCTGAAAGATCTATTATAACGCCAACCTTGGGGAGCGGAATATGACGAGCAATGAACATTTTGAAGAAAGCGGTGCCGCCGCTTTGGACAAGCGGCCTCCGCTCACTGACGGCAACCCCAAGCAGGAACCGGGACAGCGGGTGTTTCTGCTGCTCCAGGGGCCGCAGAGCCCGTTTTTCCGGAGGCTGGGAGATGCGCTGCAGCGGGCGGGAGCGCAGGTCATCAAGGTCAACTTCTGCGGCGGCGACGTGTTGCTGTGGGCGCGGCGCGGTGCGCTTTCCTACAGGGGCTCGGTAAGCGACTGGCCGTTTTGGGTCAGCCGTCTGATGCGGGAAAGGGGGGTCACGGATCTGCTGGCCTTCGGGATTTGGCGGCCGCTGCACTGGGAGGCGGCGCTTCTGGCAAGGCAAATGGGCATCCGGGTTTTTTCCATGGACGAGGGGTATTTGCGTCCCAAC
>JAFZPK010000059.1 GCA_017552515.1 Deltaproteobacteria bacterium
ATACGGCACGAAATCACGATGCGATTTCCCGCTTGTGGCAGCATCCAACCCAGGATGAACTGCTGAGGTACTGGCGCCGGGTTATGGTGCCGCAGCTGAGCATGGATACCGGCATCATCTCAATTGAGGCGCGTGCCTACAGTCCGGAAATGGCGCAGAAGATCACGCAAGCCGTGCTGGCCCGCAGCGAGGCGCTGGTGAACGCCATGAACGAGCGGTCGCGGAACGATGCGGTCGAACTGGCACATAGGGAAGTAAAACGGGCGGAAGAACGGGTCAAGGCTGCCCAGATTGCCCTCAAAGAATTCCGTGATGTACACGCTACGCTTGATCCCAAGACGACGGCCGCAGGATTGCAGGATATTGTCGTCAGACTCGAAACGGAAGCGACCTCCCTGCGTACCAAGATTGCGGAAACCAGTTCCTACATGCGTCCCAACACTCCTGTGCTGAAAGCATACAGACAACGTTTGGCTGCAGTTGAAGAACAGTTGGCTCAGGAGAAACAACGTGTTGCGGGGACTTCTGCGGCGGAAAGCAACCTCAGCTCCCTGGTGGCCGGCTACGAGGAGCTTTCCCGGGAGGCGGAATTTGCCCAGCAGCAGCTGATCGCTGCCATGGGCACTTTGGAAAAGGCGCGTGTCGAGCAGGCAACGCAGTCCCGCTATGTTGTTGCCTACCAGCAACCCACGCTGCCGGACGAATCGCTGTATCCCCGTCCTTTGCTCTTTACGCTGTACACTTTTGGGGGGGCCTTGATTGTTCTTGGACTGCTTTCCCTGATTTGGGCATCCATTCGCGAACATGCAGGATTCTGATATGAAAAAAATACACAATACTTCTCTTTCTCTGCTGGTTTTCATGATTGCCGGAATGGGCGTGCAGCCGCTTATGGCGGCAAATCAACCAACCGTGATTGACACTATCACCGGTGTACCCAAGCAGATGCAGGGCGGGTTACCGGCGTCGGCCCGAAAAAACATGAACACGGTTTCCCAGACCACGCCGGGAGGCTATCCTATGCAGGGAGCCGTTTCTCCTCAAACGTATATGGAAAAATCCATGCGTCCTACGGTAATGGATGCGCCGCCAGCCTGGGCGCAGGATAAACTTCCGCCGGCGGCATCACTTGTTCTTGCTCCGTTCGGTGCCAATCTCTTTCAGGGCAATTTTGCCGGAACGTATAGTGACGGCATGAACGAAGACTATATCATCATGCCGGGAGATCGGATAACCGTGCGTATCTGGGGTGCCAAAACCTATGAGGACGTATTGGCGGTCGATCAGCAGGGCAATATTTTTATGCCAGAAATAGGGCCTGTTCATGTCGCGGGTATCAGACAGTCTGCTTTGCAGGGCACCATGCGTTCCAAACTGGCGACCGTTTTTACCGACAACGTTGAACTCTATGTCAATCTGCAAAGTGCGCAGCCGGTCGCGGTTTATGTAACCGGTTTTGTCAACCGGCCGGGGCGTTATGCGGGCGCGGCGGTTGATTCGGTCATGTCCTATCTGGATCGGGCAGGAGGCATCACCCCCAACCGCGGCACGTATCGGGCTATCAAGGTCAAACGTGGCAATCTTACGGTTGCGGTTATCGATCTGTACGATTTTGCGCTCAACGGCAATATGCCCCAAATTCGTCTGAAAGATGGAGATGTCATTCTGGTGGGAGAGCGGGGTGCCAGCGTTGCGGCTTATGGCATGCTTCGTCAGGAAGCGCGCTATGAATTTACCAATGTGATCAACGGCATGCAACTCATTCATTTTGGACGGCCCATTTCCAGTGCAACGCATGTCAGTGTTTCGGGAATCCGGCAGGGAAGACCATTCAATCAGTATGTGTCCCTTGAGGATTTCAAGACCATGCGTCTGGCCGATGGTGACAGCGTGGAGTTTGTGGCGGATGTGCGGGGACGTACCATCATGACTGCGGTGAACGGTGCCATTCATGGCAAATCCCGTTTTCCGGTCAGGAATAACACAACGTTGCGTGCTCTGCTTGCCTATGTAAAGGTTGACCCTGCTCTCGCCGATACATCCTCCGTCTATGTGCGTCGGCAGAGTGTCGCCCAACAGCAGAAAGCCATTCTGATCGATTCTCTGCGTCGTCTGGAACATTCTACGCTTACAGCCACTTCCGCCACGGCCGAGGAAGCGCAGATCCGCATGAAAGAAGCAGAACTGGTGCAGGATTTTGTCAAGCGGGCCGCTTCGCTTACCCCGGACGGCGTGGTTGTCGTGAGCCGGAATGGACGCATCAACGATCTTCTTCTGGAAGACGGCGATCTGGTGGTCATTCCCCAGAAAAGTGATGTTGTGCAGGTTTCCGGCGAAGTCATGATTCCGAAGGCGGTTACCTTTGACGCTTCCATGACTGAGGAAGATTATCTGAAGAGCGCGGGCGGTTTCACCGATCGTGCCGACAAGTCCAATATCCTTGTTGCCCGGATGAATGGCGAAGTTGGTCCTGTCGACGATCTCGGCATCCGTGCCGGAGACCGTATTCTTGTTATGCCGCGCGTGGACACCAAGAACATCGAACTGGCCAAGGGGATAACCCAGATTCTCTATCAGATTGCGGTTGCAACCAAGGTTGCGGTGGGCTTGTAAATGTCAGAGGTTTGATTATCGGGTTTTGTAACAAAAAAACTCCCCCTGCAAAGGGGGAGTTTTTTATGGGCGAATGAAACGGTATTTTACAACATAATGCTGACCGCCGTTTCATCACATTGGGGAAATTTGACGCATTTGACGCAGTCTCCCCAGATTTTCTGCGGCAGTTCCGCCTTGTCGACCACGGCAA
>JAFZPK010000060.1 GCA_017552515.1 Deltaproteobacteria bacterium
AATGCCGGAGCACTGGCCCCCTCCTCCAGAGCCGCCGCGTTACTGAGCATCCAAGCGAAAAAAACCGCCACGATAAAAAAAGTTTTCAAAACTTTTACGCTTACCATGACGCCAGTATCCGCTCCCCCCAAACCGCAATCTGGATCACATGGTTCCAGAATGGCCGCACTATACACAATCATGGGCGATGGAACAAGAAACAAATGCTTTACAACACAATCGGTTTCATCCTGAGCCCAAAAACATCACGCACCCAAGACGAAAGACTGTTTCTCTCCGCTGCACGATGCACCATTAGCACACCGTCACGCTCACATCATGTCTACCACGCGGACAAAGCTGGCGTTCACAGCCTTGGACAACTGCTTCAAAACGCTTTCATCCACACCGCTGTCCAGTGAAAAGACAACCATCGCCTCACCCGCCTTCTCGCGCCGTCCCAGATTCATGGAGGCAATATTGACCCCCGCTTCACCAAGAATGGTGCCAATTTTGCCCAGCATGCCCGGCCGATCCTGATAGGACATCACCAACATGACGCCTTCCGGCTGGAAATCTGTACGGAAATCACGCATCTGCACAATACGTGGGTTGCCTTCAAACAAGGTGCCCGCCACAATCTTGCGCTCGCCGGAACCCTCCACCGTCATGGTGATCAGGTTGGAGAAAAACTCCGATTCCGTGGAACGTTGTTCGTCGATCTCCAGGCCGATCTCCTGGGCAACCATCAGGGCATTGACCATGTTCACATCTTGGGTCAGACGGCGGTTGAGCAAGGCCGTCAAACCGCAGACTGTTAGGGGTTGACAGTCGTTTTCCGCCAGTTTGCCATTGTAGGCGAAGGTGATCTTGTCCGGATTGACCGGCGCCAGCTGCGCCAGGAAACAACCGATTTGGTGCACCAGATGGAGGTAGGGTTTCATCGTTCCCATCAGGGCCGCGTCGAACTTGGGCACGTTGACCGCGCTTTCCATTGGCTTGTCGTCGAGATAGCGCAAAATGTCGCGGCAAACATCCACCGAAACGTTGATCTGCGCTTCAAAGGTGTTGGCGCCCAGATGCGGCGTAACCACCATGCGCGGATGGGCAATCAGACGCTTCACATCCTCCTTGGGCGGTTCGCTGCTCCAGACGTCGAAAGCACCGCCGTAGACCTTGCCGCTCTCCAGAGCCTCCAGCATAGCGGATTCCTTGATGATGCCGCCCCGGGCACAGTTGATGATGTATACGCCGTCCTTCATGCGGGCAAACTGTTCCTCGGAAATCATGCCCCGCGTTTCGTCGTTGAGCGGCGTATGCACCGAGATAATGTCGGAACGGGTGACGATTTCATCCAGCGAGACCAGTGGCACGCCCAGGTCGTCACCGCGTTTCTGGGGAATGTAGGGATCGCAGGCGATAACTTCCGCTTCAAAAGCCTTGGCCCGGGTCGCCACCCGGCCGCCGACCTTGCCCAGTCCGATAATTCCCAGAACCTTGTGCTTCAGCTCATGACCGGTGAACGGCGAACGTTTCCAGGCACCGCCTTTGAGATTGTTGCCCGCGTCTACCACGTTGCGCAGCCTGGCCAGCATGATGGCCATGGTGTGTTCCGCAGCGGAGTTGGTATTCCCGAACGGAGCGTTGACCACGATAATTCCCTTGCTGCTGGCATAGTCCACATCGATATTGTCGATACCGACTCCCGCCCGGGCGACAAGTTTCAGCTTTTTGCCGTGATCCAGCAACTCCGCGTCCACCGTGGTTCCGCTGCGCGTAATGATCGCCTCGTAATCGGCCACCGTTTTGTAGAGTTCTTCTTTTGACATCCCAACACGGATATCCACTTCCACCCGTGGATCCGCCCGCAACAGATCAATTCCAACCGGAGAAACATCCTCAGTAACCAGAACCTTCATTTTGATTCAACTCCTTGTTTTAATGTAAAAATAAATACGTTAAAGACCCGGTACGCACCGGAAGCACGTGCCGTTCCACTGTTTGACAATCAAAAAACTTTTTGCCCGCTATTTAACAATATGAAGAGAAGAGCGCGTACCGGGACGGGAAGCACAACTGTCATTCTGGCCGTTTTTTGACGTTTTCTCCGAAGTCGGCCAGGCATCAACAACCGGCAGGATATCGCGTTCCAGCATGCTGGCCACCGCGTCGGCAACCGCGAGGCACTGCTTGCTGCATACCCGGCTGGCCGGACAGAGGGAGCAATCGGAACTTCCTCCCGCAATCCGCAAGGCATTGATGACCATCTGCACACTTTCTGTCTGGTTCAGGGGAATAAAATACATGGGAGAACGCTCCTTTCACATGAAAGTTTTTATAGTAGCATATCCCCACAACTTTGTCATTACCGGAAAATCCGCCGTCATTCCCCTCCCTGGAAACACCAAGTTGCCGAAGAACCAGACTGCGTTCCAGAAAAGATGCATTTTTACCACACACGGTTTTGCTTGACAGTCCATCAGCTTTCGGCTATACAGCACAACGTTTCGTTTTTTGCCCAGGTAGCTCAGTCGGTAGAGCAGAGGACTGA
>JAFZPK010000061.1 GCA_017552515.1 Deltaproteobacteria bacterium
GGGAAAGTTTTCTTGTAAGCCTGGCACTGGCATTGGGCCTGTCACAGATGACCAGCAAAAAGGTACGGGTCGATTCGCTGTTTCTGGACGAGGGTTTTGGCACGCTGGACGAGGAGGCGCTGGATACCGCGCTGGGCACGCTGGCCAGCCTGCAACGGGACGGTCGGCTTATCGGCATCATCTCCCATGTCGCCGCCCTGAGAGACTGCATCGGCACCCAGATCCTGGTTACGCCGCAGAGTGGCGGCTGTAGTCGGATCTCGGGGCCGGGATGCCGGGAATGCTGAATACGAGGCAAACCGTCAAATCATGGGGAACAATTTTTCCCCTTTTCAGATCCTTACAGCCCCATCCTGTACAAATACATGGTCAACTTACCGAAAACATTGAAGAACAGCAACACGCCTACCACCATCAGCAGCACGCCGGTGATGCGCTCCATCAGCAGGATGTACTTGCGGAAGCGCTGGAAAAAGGCCAGAAAGCGCTGAAACAGCAGCGTTGAAATCAAAAACGGCAGCCCCATCCCCGCGGAGTAGGCTGCCAGCAGCAGCATGCCGCGCGCCGCATTCTCCGAGGTCCCGGCAACCAGCGCCAAAATCGCGCCCAAAATCGGACCGATGCAGGGCGTCCAGCCGGCGGCGAAAGCAACGCCAACCAGAAAGGTGCCCGCAAACCCCGCCGGTTTGCTCCGCAGATGAATCCGCTTTTCACCCAGCAGCTTTGTGATGGTGAACAGCCCGCTTACATGCAGGCCAAACAGAAAGATCAGCACGCCGCCCACGCGCTGCGCCCAGATCAGTCCGCCCCGCAAAAAGGTGTGCAGGGACGCGGAAAACAGCCCCGCTACACCGCCCATCAGAATGAAGACTGCGGAAAAGCCGAGGATAAACATCAGGGAATGCGCAAGCGCCACCGTGCGCGCCGCCCCATCGCCGGAACGCTGCAACTGCGCAAAGGTCAGTCCGGTAATGTAGGTCAGGTAGGAGGGAATCAGCGGCAGCACGCACGGCGATATGAAGGAAAGCACGCCAGCCCAAAAGGCCACCCATAAATTCAGACTGGCGGCATCTGTCATCATGGCTTCCGATCCTCATAGCCCTGCCCGCGCAGAATTTTGAAAACGCATTCAAATTCGGCGATGGGCGCGCCATCCGCCGTGGAGAGCTCTGTCTTGCCCCACAGCGTCCGCCCCTCCGGCCCGGTGATCGTCGCGCGCGCCACCAGTTCGCCCTCGGTCATCGGCGCCAGATATTTGAGCGAAAGCGAGGCCGTCACAAACTTCACTCCTTCCGGCAGAAACGATTTGATGGCCATCGTCACCGCCGTGTCCGCCAACGCCGCGATGGCGCCGCCATGCATAAGCCCCCCGCCCTGGCAGAGATTCACCACAAAGGGCATCCGCAGTTCGGCCTGACCCCCTTCCGCATGGCAGATCCGCATGCCCAGCAGGCTCTCAAACGGCGCGGTATCTATCCACTTCTCCAGCTCGAACTGTTTCTCGCCGGCACGGCGCAACGCATCGCCGGAAGTCAGCATACGCATGATGGGCTCCTTTCTTCTTGTTAAAACGAAAAAAGCCGAACACTCAAAAACAGGGAGAGTCCGGCTTTTTTCTTTTACAGTTTTTTCATTTTATTCCAGTATCCAAACTTCATTGATTTTATTGAATATTTTAAGCGATAAGCGTTTTCGTATGTGTCCCTGTATGTTGATAAAACGATCACACAACTTTTTGGGCAGCGCGCTAAAAAATACCTTGGTATGCTTTCTGCATATCATGCTGTCCTTTTTTGTTTTACAGTGTACGGCTTTCACGCCTGATTCGTCGTCCCGGATAACTGTCCCTCGCCATGGTTCAAGCCTGGCCGTCGGCTCCTTCACGGAACGCCGCAGCCCGCAAAACCTCATTTATACGCGTCTGATAGCCGGGTCCTTGTGATTTGTACCATTCCAGCACATCAGAATCGATGCGGATGGAAACAGCCGTCTTTTCTGGACGGGTCCTGCCCCTGTGCGGACAAACCTCATGCCACGGCCTGAACTGGGCCAACTGTTCCGGTGTCAGCGCCGGGCAATCCTCATCAGGCACAGGTTCGGCTTCCTCAAGCTCCCGCAGCTCCTCTTCTGTCAGCGGCGGCAGTTTGTTAATCTCATCGAGACTCATAGTTACGATAGTACTCATTGCATTCCTCCCTGGTGGCCTTACGAGCGGAAATCAAGCGCACAAGATCGGCAGACTTTTCGATATAGACAACCACGATCACCTTGTCGACAAGCCCTATTGCATGCCAGCGAAGCTCGGTCCCGGTGGAATGTTCATCATCAAAATCCACGAGCCGTTTTTCATCGTTCCACACCCTGGCTGCATACTCGAACGAAATATGATGCGTCTTTCTGTTAATGCGGTTTTTGTTTTCGTCCCACTCGAATAGCATCGCCTTTCTCCCCAAAGCAAAAACAGTATATACAAAAACGCCATATATCGATCAATTTCATTTGAGCTAATTCTGATGGAGTAAGAAAACTCCCATACCACGATAAGGCCCCAGCGTCGATCGTCGTTCCTGCGGTCTTCTGGAAGGCTTGTCAGCTTGCCGCGATCTCTTCTGGCGTGAAAAGTTCCTTTCGGACTTCATCCCAACTTGGACCTATAGCGCTCTTCTTTCTCATAGTTTACTTTTCCTTCTCTTGACTTCCTGTAACATAAAAGTTACAGATTGTTCATGAACACGATCTTCTACCACAAGAACTTCGCCAAATGGCTTGGGAAATTGAAAGACCGCCGCGCTTACGGTGCGATCGTCCAACGCATCGACAATGCCCGCTATGGCAATTTCGGAACGGTCCGCGCCTTGCGGGACGGCGTGTGCGAAATGAAGATCGATATAGGCCCCGGATACCGCGTCTATTACGCCCGTCAGGAAAAGACCGTGTACCTGCTCTTGATCGGTGGCGACAAGTCCACCCAGCAGCAGGACATTGAAAAGGCTGTGGCCTTATGGAAGGAGTGCAATGATGAAGAATAACATGGCGGATTTCGCCGTCTTTGATCCTGTGGATTTTCTCAAGACGCCAGAGGATGTCCAGTACTACCTTGAAGCCGCCGCTCAGGATGAAGATCCCAAGACTTTCATCCGCGCCCTGCGCACTGCGGCCAAAGCACGCGGCATGATGGAGCTTGCCGAAAAGGCGGATATGCCGCGTGAAAGCCTGTACCGTGCGCTTTCCGAAAACGGTAACCCCAACTATATGACCTTGCGCAAGATAGCCGCCGCGCTCGGAATGTGCGTAACCTTCACCCCAGCAAAGAAAGCCGCCCCCCTTTAGCCTCGGCGGCAGGGTTCAGGTTGAGAATATGGAAGAGGAAACCATTATTGTGCCGCCCATGACAGACCATGAACGCCCCGGCAAAATGTTGAAAGGTCTTCGCTTGCGGGAAGAACTTACACAAGTGCAGCTTGCCAAAGCCATAGGTGTGCCGCAAAGCCATATATCGGCCTACGAAAAGAACGCCCGCCCCATTCCCAGGGAAAAGGCGGAAAAGTTGGCAGAAATACTTCATAGCGTCCCGGAAAACTTCTGTTAAAAAATGCCTTGTCCCGGTGCTATTGGAAATGCCGTGGTCTTATGGAAGGAGTGCAAGGATTGAAAACATTCACTCTTCTTATTTGTCGGTAAGTTTCAAACGAGTTGCCTGTTTTGCGTCAGCTCTAGTTCTGCGAAAAGCATTCTCAAGCTGTCATGAAAAATCGAAACGCCGGTGCGAACTGCGGACTTCCAGAAGAACTCTGGGGTTCCCGCACTCACCGGCGTTTCTAGCGCCTGCCCTGTACCGTGGGACGGCCCTTGAGGGCGGGACCACGCAGCCAGCAAGCGCTATAAGACCAAACACCGCTTTGGGAAAGGGCGCAGTCCAATCATTCCGTTGCCGGAACCCCTGACGCTATCTCGGGCCAAAGCGGTATTTCTGGAACAGAAATGCCGGATAGTAAGGCCACCACGAGGAAAGATTCCCGGCAACTGACCCTATCCAACATCTACGAGGAGCCGACTGCCACCAACCTGGCTGGGTATACCCCAGGGGAAGGAGGTCAACCGGCTTCCGTGAACCGTACGCTATCAGATTGGTTTAACCCCGTCAATCTAGGCCGGTCTAGAACACGTCCAGCAGGATCGTGTTCTCACCCGCCGCCCATGTAATCCGGAAGCGTCGTTTGCCCGACCAATCCCCTCCGCCTCATAGATGCAAGAAACGGCTGCATCCTGGACACGGCCCGCCTTGCCACTTTGGCGCTCAAGTTGTCATATGTCCGCCAGCGCATCCGCTTGGGCTTGCCGTCTTTGATACGGGAAAGCCAGCGCCCATGAAGCGCCCATCCCTTGTCAAACCTGCTCTGTTCGCATGGATACGCCAGATTAAGGCATTCCCGGCAAACAACGCGCCTGCCCATATAAAGCACTCCGCGCCGCCGTCCGCAACGTGGGCAGAGAAACCACACCCGCCGCCCGCCGTATTGGGGAAACGTCCAGTCAAAGTTGATGAACTCGTTCACGTCTGAAGAGCCGCCGCCGTCTGTAACCCTGTAGGCAAGGCTCAGACCACGGCGGGCAACAGACATTGAAGCAAGAATCCGCCTGCCCTCGCTCAACGTTGCGGGTTTAAATTCTTCTGGCAAGTCCATCTTTTGGAAGAGTGAAGCACGAAGTGCCGGATATGCGCTGGTAAGTTCTTTCGTCACGCTGTTTTTCCCCTGTCAGGCCGTCCAAATCAACAGCCTAAACTTCATTGCCACTGCAACCCCCAAACGCCGCAAATACTGATATATTGCGGCTTTGCTGGCTGTTGCAGGTGATATAAAAAAACATCTCTTTTTGCAGATAAACCCGCCCCATTTGCGGCCCATGTCACCACGGGAACATCATTTTCAACACCTTTCCAGCACAAAAAGCGCACTTTTTTGACCGGAAACAGGGATTAATCATCCCACCCGTTCAAAAAGCCCCGCCGCCGGTCTCTGGCCCTGGACACTTCACGATCTACTATCGTTTCCACCACCGGCATTTGTTTCTCCGTTGCCGCCAAGATTGTTTGTGCCGCCTTCAATCTGACGGCCCCCGGCTGTTCTGTGTCATCAAGCAAGGATGTGATAACGTCTAGCGCGTGTTCCCGCCTTGCGGTCAGCGAATCCAGAAAAGCGATTGTCTGCCTGGTGCGTGTTGCCTTGTATGTGCTGGCAAAATCGCTGTCATTGTGAAGATAGTCGTACATCGTACGTCCGGATATACCGGCCTTTTCCGCCGCTTCCGTCAGGCTGTTGCTGTCCTGTAGCGCCACAAGCGCCGCGTCTTTCATCTGTGCCGATTTCGATTTCGTCATATCGTCTCCCGCATCAAATCTGCCTATTTTTTAGGCAACAAGGTAAACTATCGTCAACTTCTGGCCAGGATCTCAGGCTCCTGAAAATCCGGCCTCCTGTGCGCCATCAGGAAGCACAAATATTCTTACCCCATATGTTGGTACTCATCATGCCGCGATCGTGCCCTGTGAGGGCTTCTGGGAAGCCGTTTGAGGTGATAGCGTTTTCACCTCAAAGCATTTATCCCAGCTTCCGCAAATATAATGGCAGTCCTTCCGGTACATCCACCCGCCACGGAAAGGGGGCGGGCAGTAAACGATACCGTCTACTGCCCAATCTTTCCGCCGTTGCTGAAATTCTTCCAGCGTTGCGCAGCCTCCGCAAGGCCCGGTCGGCTCCCAGCCCTTGCAAGGCTGGAGCGCCGCCAGAATCTCATGCCTGTGCTGGCAGGCATAGCGCCAGCATTCCCATGCTGCATCGACGATCCGTTTCTCCGGCTCCAGGTCCCATACTTTCTGGAAGTCTTCCCTGATAGTCCACGCTACCTGCCCGGATTCATCCAGGGAAAGTTCAAGGCCAGCATCCCTCAGCCATGACAGATGAAAAACCTTCCAGTACCATTCCTCATGCTTCAGCTCGGAAAGGATCTCCCGCTCATGCTCCTGGCAGTACCGGCGGCAACGTTCCCGGCGATCCTCCGGCAGGTTCTCCAGCCCCATCACCCGAAACGAACCTCCGGCCAGCACCACTGCCAGCTTTGCCTTTCGCAACGCGGCCAAAGCTGACAGGCTTTTATTTTTTGTACTGGTATACCTAATATCCCTACTATCCCTAAAATTGGGTTGCGTCTCTTCCCTTACGTTATTTTTGATACCGGTATACCTAGAATCCCTACTATCCCTAGAATTGGCTTCTCCGGTATCTCCCTGGCTAATTGTAGGGATTGTAGGAATTTCAGGGATAAGGGTTTCACTTTTAAAATCTCTCCCGTATTTCTCCCACAATCCCATCGATCACACCTCCAGGGCTTTGGGATTGACCAGGTAACTGGGAGCGGGCTTCCGTCCCGGCCCCGCCTGTCCCTCAACGGGAATCTCATAGAGGTAAAAGCGGTCCTCCAGTTCTTTGAGGGCCTCCCTCAGAGAAGGCATATGGTGGAACGTTCCTCTCAGGGCTTGCCATGCTTCCTGTGTCGTGAATCGCCCGGCATGTTTCCGCCCTATCCAGGAAAGGATCTTTTTCGCGCCCTCAAGGGTTTCGTCCGTGCCCATCAGGGCATAGGCGGCTTTGGCATGTTCCACCAGGAAAGAGCCCAGGGCACATGCTTGCTGCATGGTCTCCAGACCGATTTTCACTTTCCCTGGGTCAGAGTAAGAAACAAGGTGAAAAAGACCGGCAAGCCGCGCAACAGTTCCGGCAAGCTTGCCACCCCAATCCTTCAGCCCGTCGAACTCCCCGCCTTCTGCAAGTTCCTTTTCCAGATCCGCGGCAAAAACCAGCCATTCCCGGTACGCATCCTCGCAAAGTTCCAGCTCGTAAGGCTGTGGCCGGTCCTTCCCCCAGGATAAAGGCAGTAATGCCTTCAGCTTGTCCTTGAACCTGTTTTTCACCTCTTCATTCATCAGCTCAGGTTCCACTTTGCGCCGTCCCAAAAGGCTCTCCGGCAGAAAATACAGAAAACGGGCATCCAGCCCGCGCCCTCTGAATGCTTTTGAAGCGGTCCGCGCCATCAGAGTAATGGGCTGTGACGTTATGCCCATAACCAGCAAAGGCCGTGTAAGCATGATTGAACCGGCAAGTTTGCGGTCAACCCGGTAGGTATCTCCAGACCATGCTTTCAGAAACAGATCCAGATTGGGAACCCCGTTGTTGTACATGCCTCCAAGGATATCGAAAAAGCCTCCTTCCGCGCTCATGATGGACATGTTTTCCCCCTGCTCTTCCATAAGCACGGCCAGCGCCTCCGGTGTCGGGCTGTCCGTCAGCAGACGTGGTTTCTTTATTTCGTCCGGCAATTCCGCTTCCAGTTGTTCAATTTCCTGTTGTAGTGCTTCCCGCCTCTCTGTTGTGGTGGCTTTGGCTGCCTCGGTTCTCTTGTGGTCAATCGTCTTTTCCAGCGTTTTCCGTCTGCTTCTGGCCCGATCAATCTCAGGCTTCAGCCGTTCGGCCATGTCGTTTTCCCATTCATGCAGGGGTTCCATTACGGCTGTGCAAACACTGGATTTTCTGTTGGCCGGTTCCAAGGGACAAAGCGTGTACAGATTGAGCGGTTCAATGTAACCGGATCGGATTTTGACTCTGTAACCAGGCGTTGCCGCCGTTGCCAGCGCCGCCAGGCTTTGAGAAACGGCCAGTTCAAGAGGAACCTGCTTTTCTTCCGCCAGCCCCGCGCAATAGTCGCCCAACAGTTCCGGCAGCATGTCCCGCGTCAGTTTCGGCAAACGCATTGCCGAAAATGACACGGGCTCCGGCCATTCAAAGCCCTCGTCGCCCGGCTTGGCCGCCCCTGTTGCCGTTGTACCAGGTCTGGCCGGTGCTGTTCTCGGTTCCGCCTTACTCCAGGCGCTCTTCATCGTGGCCTGTATCTCTCCAGAAGAAAGCCCTGTTTCCCTCGCTGCCTCTTCAAAGGCACTCCAAACCGCGTTGCCGTCTTTGAGTTCACCGCTCTTGACCAACCCGGCGATCTTGAAAACCGCCGTGTTCAAGGTGGCATTCCGCGCCCCTTTTGGCGCGTTCCGTACACCCTCCAGTTCCTCTTCAAGCGCCTTGCACCCATATGCTGTACCCATACCCGCCAGCGCTCCGGCTCCTGATGTCGCCTCCCGCGCTGGCCTGGGTTCCGTCTTCTTCAGAATGAGTTCTTCCAGCAGCCAGGCAGGCGCTTCAACAATGGACTGTGAGGGATCGTCCCATTGGTAAGAGTTGCCGGTATCCAGATTCATGGAAGGCGGAACAATGACATAACCGCCAGTACCCCGCACATCCACACCGGGCAGGATCTTTCCGGCACTGTTGCGGATATCCGTACCGTCTGACGGCATTCTGAAATAAAGGTGCATCCCGCCTCCCGCCGTTGTGGCGCTCAGTGTTTGCGGAAACTCGTGCCCATGCTTGGCACAATACTTTGCAAGATTTTCCACTCCGTCATTGCCTGCGGCGTGCCCACAATCCAGATCCACCACAAAGACGCCGTTTGACGTGCCGGTAGGCAGGCCCCACATGCAGCCAGGGTACAGCTCACGCCATTCCGAAAGCTTTGTGTTGTCAGCAGTGGCGGCCTTGCCCCACTCCCTTATCAAGGGCGTTTTTGCTTTGGCCTCCCGCTCTTCCCCCGTTTTGCTGTCTGTCCATGTATCGGTCTTCCCCCTGCAAGGAAAACGCTTCCAGTCCTCGTATCCCACCGGCATTGCGCCACCATCAACCGGATCTTCAACTGGTTCAACCGGTCCGGTTGGCTGTTCAAACGGTCCTTCGTCCATTCTTCGTGTTACATCCATAAATCCTGAACTTCCGTATCCCGGCATAACGCCTCCCTAAAAAAGAAAAGGGGCGATTCCTCGCCCCCGTTGTTTAAAAAAGTTACCCGTCCAGCCAAACGGCGAATGCAGCACCCAGATGGTTTGTCTTGATGAAAGCCGCCCTCGTGGTTTTCGTTTCGCCGTTGAAGAATACAGCCGCCGTCCATTTCTTTCCCCAGACACCGGCATTCACA
Organism: Deltaproteobacteria bacterium; assembly: GCA_017552515.1. GTDB lineage: Bacteria > Desulfobacterota > Desulfuromonadia > Desulfuromonadales > JAAYDE01 > RGIG7977. The sequence goes on from JAFZPK010000061.1 coordinate 9,073, forward strand.
TTCTCATCCAGGATGAAGCAGCAGCCCGGCTTGCCGCCGGTGGTCTCGCACCACACAGCGCCAGGATGGAGAGCACCATCCCCAAGCTTCAACCCCAGTTTCCGCGCCATGTAGGCAATCTTCCTCATGATAGCCGCCTGATGCATCTTTCCGTTCATGTCATAGCCTTTCCGGCGCTGGCACTGCCGATGATGAAAACACTTCACCACGGCAACACATACGCGCCTGTGAAAAAAATAATCGTCAATCATTACAGGACTTGTCTTTGAGTGGATCTTGACGGGAAGTGCATCTTCTGGATATTCTGGAACCCTTCCACGGGCTTGAAGTTTTGATGCACTTCCAGCCATTGAAGGCCCTGTCTCGCCAAAGGCAGGGTCTTCTAGTCTTTGCCATCAAGTATCACATCCTCCACATCCTGCTTTGTTACCGGTCGCCTCGTTCTACCCTCCTTTTCGATTAACCATCTCTCAAGCTCTTCTGTCAGAGCCTCCACCATGTTGCCAGCCGACGAAAGCCACCTCTCCCCTATGGAGCACCCCCATTGAGCAGATATGCCTTCCATGCAGGCATGAAGCACCCCCAGCTTGGATTGCAGGGAGAAAAGAAAGCTCTCGTCGCAAATAAGCTCGTTCTCATTTACTGATTTCAGCATTGCACTCATTGTTTTCACCTCCTTTCTGGTCGGCAGTTTATCGTCATACTGTGGCGTTCTCCGCAAACATTCTCTCCATTGCCGCCAATACATCCGCCCGCCGCCATACGCTGTAAGAAGGCGACAATCTCACAGGTTTCGGCAACTGGCCCCGCTTCACCAACTCGTAAACGTGGCTAGGGGAACACCGTATCAGCGCCGCAACATCCATCCGCCGCAGGTAAACAGCATTCTCCAGATCCATCTTCTTGTAAGAAGTCGCGCCGTCTTTCGTTCTCGCCATTGTTCATCCTCCTTTTTATATTCGGTTTATGTTCGTCTTTTTTGTCCAAACACGGCGCTAGAGTAACAAGGTGTCCTTGTTTCGTCAGCGGATCGCACTCAGTTTTAAGGGGAGAACAAACAGTTTTTAGGGAAGACCCATCTCCCCTTTTTCACTCCCCTTTGAAGCGCCCCTTCTGTATACCGTTGTTTTCCTTGAATGTTTTTGTCCGCTTTTTCAACATCCCCTTCCAGTCTTTGCTTGCGGTCTTGTCAATCGACATGCCGTCTTCTCTGGATGGTAAAAGCCATGCGATATCGTTGTCCGTCCACCCTTTCTCTTTCAGAAAACCCCATACCGCCGCAGGTTCTTTCTCTATTGCCAGCGCCGCAAGCTCCCTGATGCCCTGCCACGGCTCAGGGATTCCCTCCAGCGAAACGGCCCCCTCCGTTGGCAATCCATCTTCCAGCCCGGCAGATTGCGCCGGATCTTCCGAATTGCTCTCCAGCTCTCTGCAAACCTCGCGATCAAAAGCACGCAGAGTCTTCAACGGATAGTTATCTTTAAAAGATATGGTCATCCTGCTCCGTGGCCTCAAAAAATCTGCATGGTCGGCACGCAAGGCGCTTTCATACAGAAAGCCCGCTGTGGCATAAATGGTTTCCTTGCCGTCGTACTGACTTGCAATCGCTAGGGCAAATTGTGGCTTTCCCTTGCTTTTTGTCTGGAAGCATGTTGCCAAAAGCCTATCTTCTGGCGGTTCTTCCCCCTTCCAGGACAAAGCGGAAGACACATCGTCAGTATCCCGAATTTCCTCACAACCGACTATCCACGTCCCTATATCGTGGGCGAGCGTTTCCAACCGAGCAAGATAACGATCCAGCAACTCCCAGCAATCACCGCGAGAAGCAGGCACAATACGAAACCGATCCTCCCCGTCCTCAGGAATACTCAGGCAAATGACGAAAAAAATCTCCTCCCGCGGCATCTGCATCTTCTTACGCCTTGCCGCCTCATCAATCAGGCTCCAATAGCCACTGCCGATGTCAAAAGATTGCATGAAAAGCGTTGTCCGCATGTGTGGCCTCCCCTTCACCACTCCCTTGAGTAGCCGCGGCCAGCGGCAAGGGATTTCCGCCTTTTCGGCCTGGTTCATGACGCCACGCCTAGCCGCGACTGATTTTCAAAAGCACCAGCCAATTCACATTCCCACGGGTAATTGTAGGGATTGTAGGAATTGCAGGTATATGGGTTCAGATTTAAAAATCCGTTCCGTTGGTCGCAAAAGTCGCGACAGTCGCAACGGGTATAAGGGCTGCGAATTTATGCCTTCCTTCCGGCCCGCTTCTTGAGTTCGTCCAGGTAATCCGCCCAGCGCTGCATCATGCCCCGGCGTTCCTGCATGTACTCTGCAAAGTTGTATGAGGCCCTCACGTTGTTCTTCTCCACGTGGGACAGCTGCATTTCAATCACATCCGGCCTGAAACCCTGCTCGTTCAACAGAGTGGATGCCACGCCCCGGAATCCGTGGACGGTCATTTCATCCCTGCCATACCCCATCCGCCGCAGGGCAGTGAGCAGCGCCACATCGGAAAGGCCCCTGCGCCGGTCATGCGGGGAAGGGAAGAGCAGCCCGGTATGACCTGTGTGGTCCTTCAGCTCCCGCAACATATCCACCACC